>JAIRRX010000028.1 GCA_031255755.1 Prevotellaceae bacterium
ATGGGCAAACAAAATTTTCAATACTTTTATTCTTAATAAACGCCTGCTTATCATAAATGATTTTTGAATTTGCCACAAAAGTAATATAAATTATGAATACAGACAAAATAATTACTTTCCTGTGGTTTTTTACAAACGTAAAATTTGCCTCAAAAATTGATTTAATATTGAAAATATAAAGATATTTATGTCATTGTCAACGCGCTATAATGTTGCAGCACGTCATTGCGAGCGTTAGCAAAGCAACCGAAGCGCAGCGGAGTTCGCAATGACGGGCTTGCTATGAAACATAAAAAAGAGGATGTATAGAAAAGCATCCTCTTTTTTCACTGTTCAAAAACTTTTGTAAACTGTTATTTCAGAAATTTGAATTTTTTACCGAGATAAACAGCCTGTTTGCCGAGATATTCTTCAATTCGCAAAAGTTGATTGTATTTTGCAATTCTGTCGGAACGAGATGCCGAACCTGTTTTTATCAAGCCTGTATTAAGCGCAACAGCCAAATCTGCTATTGTTGTGTCTTCGGTTTCACCCGAACGATGACTCATAATTGCAGTATAGGAATTGTTGTAAGCCAAATTTACGGCTTCTATGGTTTCTGTAAGCGAACCTATTTGGTTTACCTTTACCAGAATTGAGTTTGCTACCTTTTTATCAATACCTTCCTGCAAACGTACAGTATTGGTAACAAACAAATCATCGCCTACAAGTTGACAGCGATTGCCTATTGTATCGGTCAGAGCTTTCCATCCATCCCAGTCGTCTTCTGCCATTCCGTCTTCGATTGAAATAATCGGATATTTATTAACCCATGTTTTCCAATAATCAACCATTTGTGCAGCCGTAAGTTTTTCTCCGCTTGACTTGTGAAGATGATAAACTTTTTCGTCCGTCAAATAATATTCTGATGATGCAGGGTCAAGAGCAATAAATACATCTTCGCCGGGTTTGTATCCCGATTTTTCGATTGCCGTTAAAATAACTTCTATCGCTTCTTCGTTTGATTTAAGATTTGGCGCAAAACCGCCTTCATCGCCTACATTGGTTGAATAATTTTTTTTCTTCAAAACATCTTTCAGATTATGAAAAACTTCAGCGCCCATTTTTAATGCATCGCTAAAACATTCGGCATTTACCGGCATAATCATAAATTCCTGAAAGTCGATTGAATTATCTGCGTGAGAACCTCCGTTAAGAATGTTCATCATCGGAACAGGCAGTATGTGTGCGTTAACTCCGCCTACATAACGAAACAGAGGCTGTTCAAGCGTTTGCGCCGCTGCATGTGCGCAAGCCAGTGAAACTCCCAAAATTGCATTTGCTCCGAGATTTGATTTATTTGCAGTTCCATCAAGCAAAATAAGTTTTTTATCAATCAAACGTTGTTCCAAAACACTCATGCCTGCAAGTTCATCATTTATCACCGTATTGATGTTTTCAACGGCTTTAAGCACTCCCTTTCCGTTAAATTTGCTTTTGTCGCCATCCCGCAATTCAACGGCTTCGTGTATTCCTGTTGATGCTCCCGAAGGAACCGCCGCGCGACCTACAATACCTCCAACAGTGGTAACTTCCGCTTCTACCGTTGGATTTCCGCGCGAATCTAAAATCTGTCGCGCATGAATTGAAATAATTTGTTCCATAATTTTATTTTATGATAATATAATTTTTTGAGGTGCAAATTTACATGAAATATTTTGAATTAACTTCATTTAGATAAAATAATCATTGAAATTTAATATATTTAAACAGAAAAGCAGTTCGTATCAGGCTTATATGGAGATTTGATTCATTTTCGACAATTGTTGTACAGCAACAGAATACGGATTATTTACAGAAACATTAAAAGATTTAACAAAACAGTAAAAACACATCATTCCAAAATTTTCGGCATTTTTGATATTCTAATTTTGTGTTTTATGTTATTAATAAATTTCAAAAATATTAGTTTTCAATTTATTTGCCGACAGTTATTTTTCATGAAAAGAGTTATTGCAAAATTTTTATACAAACAGGCAAGGCATGTAATAATAAATTTTATATATTTGCACTGATAAATTAATGTTTATAAATTACTGTGAATGTAAAATAATTATAACAGCAACATATTATGTATAATAAAAAATAAAATTTATGACACAAAAAAAACAAAATGGTAACATTGTTGCCATCATTATGATGATTGCCCTTTTTGGGATGATTGGTTTTGTAACCAATCTGGCTGCACCGGCAGGTACTATTTGGAAAAATCAGTACGAAGGTTCAAACTTTCTTGGAATGTTGGGAAACCTTATGAATTTTGCCGCTTATCTGGTAATGGGTATTCCGGCAGGAAAACTGCTAACTCGAATAGGTTATAAAAAAACGGCGCTTTTTGCTATTGTAACAGGATTGGCAGGTATAGGTATTCAATTATGTTCGGGCATAGCCACAGGTAATTTGGGATTTGCAGTTTATCTTTTAGGAGCATTTATTGCAGGTATATGCGTTTGCATGCTCAATACTGTTGTTAATCCGATGTTGAACGAAATAGGCGGCGGAGGCAAAAAAGGCGGAGCGTTGCTTCAAATGGGAGGAGCATGTAATTCATTACTTGGAACGCTTGCTCCGATATTGGTAGGCGCCTTGATTGGCGAAATTACCAAAAACACAGCCTTTTCTAATGTAAATCCTGTTTTGTTTATTGCAATGTGTATTTTTGCGGTTGTAGGAATGGTTCTTTATCTTGTTAATATCCCGGAACCTGCGATTGATAAAACCACAGTTGACAAATCATCCAAATACAGCGCGTGGTCGTTCCGTCATTTTGTTTTAGGCGCAATTGGCATATTTATATATGTTGGCGTTGAAGTAGGAATACCCGGGACAATGAAATTTTTTCTGGAGGCTACAGATTTCTCTTTCCTTACAGAAAAGATATCGCCCGCAGCAGCAGGCACAGTCGCAGGAACTTATTGGTTTTTAATGCTGGTCGGACGTTTGGCAGGAGCCGGAATTGCAAGCAAGGTATCAAGTAAAGTTTTATTAACATTTACATCATGTGTTGCTATGGTTTTGATATTGACGGCAATAATTTTACCAACGTCCATACCTGTTTCAATGCCGGTATTTACAGGCGATGCATTTGCATGGCAGCAAGTTCCTATAAACGCACTGTTGATTGTACTTGTAGGACTCTGCACATCAGTAATGTGGGGCGGTATATTCAATTTGGCAGTTGAAGGATTAGGAAAATACGTTACTACAGCATCAGGTATATTTATGATGATGGTTGTTGGCGGAGGAATATTGCCATTGCTTCAAAACGGAATAGTTGATATTACAGGAAACAATTACATGATTTCTTATTTGTTACCGTTTGCAGGGCTTGCATATCTGCTGTTTTACGCATTGGCAGGCAGCAAAAACGTTAATAAAGATATTCCTGTTTCATAAACAGTATTTGCAAAAAAATAAAAGCACAAAGTAATTTTACTTTGTGCTTTTTTTGTACATTCCCATTTTTGTTTTTCAATACAATGATGATGACAGTCAAACGATGAATAAAGAATTCGTTATTATGTATTGAAATAAGTTTTGACTAAACATTGTAAGCGTAAATGAAATCAAAGCGAGGAATAACGCAAAAACAAAAAAGTACGTCATTGCGAGGAATGTAATTACGAAACAATCCAGATGATTAATGGATTGCTTCGCTACGCTCGCAATGACGATGCGTTTTCTGTTTTGCTTACGCCCTTTCAGGGCTAATTTTGCCTTTTTGTTCTTTTCACAGGGCGTTGCCCTGTGTTATTGCTGTAAGGGCTTCGCCCTTTCCGGATTGGCTGCGCCGCACTCCGCTGCGCTTCGCTAACGCTCGCAATGACGTCATACGGTTGCTTTGTCAAATTCCGATGGTTTTCACCTTTTCAAGTTCGTTTCTTATTTCGTCATTCGTTACGCTCACTCATCGCAATGACGGGTTGTTGCTGCTTTGCTGCGCCATTGCAATGACGTACCATATTATAAACGATTCTCGAAGATGTCTGACTTACATTAAATAAAAAAAGAGGTTCAAAAAACCTCTTTTTTTATTTGTAATTTAATACTCTCACATTATTATCTTTTGTGAGGTATCTTAACAGATAGCATTATTTCATGTGTGCCACCCAAATCGCTTGCTGCCTTAATATAATGATCGTATGCATAGCCTACACGAAACATATTAAATTCAAAACCTGCCATGAAAGCCAAAGCTACATCATGACGATAAGCTGCACCTGCCCAAAATTTGTCAAGTAAAAACGCTGTTAAACCTGCTTCCCATACGTCCATGTGATTTGCATAAACGTACGATACGGTTGGAGCGATATCTACACCTTCACACGCAGTAATTCTGTAACGTGCATAAGTATATAACTGCTGTCCGTTTTTGAAATTGTTTAATCCGTTTATAGATGACTTTCCTATTCTGTTCCATGATGCTCCTAATGTAAATCTTGATACATTGAATTCCAATCCGAAATCAAAATCTATTCCAGTTTTGCTTTCTTTGCCAACCACTTCCAATTCGGGATGCACCATCTTTACCTTATTCCAGTCAATTGCTCTGTCTTGCAAATTTACGCCCAAACCTAATGATAACAATGTTTGGTTACCTAATTTTAAATGATAGGCGTATGCAATCTTTGCATTTAAATTTGTATTTAACTGACCTTCTTTATCATAAGATAAACTTACACCCACTCCCGAATTTATTTTTTCAAAATAATTCGTGGCATTCAACATACTTGTCTGTGGTGCATCATCATCAAAGCCAGACCATTGTGTACGATGCAATAAGAAAATATTTAAATCATTCGTATTGCCTGTTGCTGCAGGGTTACAATTTATACGTGATAACCATTGTTGTGTCAATATGGCATCACTCTGTCCATATAAACTTATGCCACTGAACAGTACTGTTAATATTAAAACTATCTTTTTCATATTTGTATTGTATTTATTTTTACATTATTTAATTTATATTTTAACATCTATTTCTACCCTGCGGTTTTTGGCGCGTCCTTCGGCTGTTGCATTATCTGCTACAGGCTGTTTTGAGCCAAAACCTGTTGCTGTTATCTTTTCTGCTCCTACACCTTTTTCTACCAAATACGTTTTTACCGCATTTGCACGTTCCTGTGACAAAACATCATTGCGAGATGCCGAACCTGTACTGTCTGTATGTCCAGATAATTTTACCGTAGCATTCGGATATTTTTTCAATACTTCTGCCAACTTATCCAAGTCTGATTTTCCGTTTTTAATAACTGCCTTATTCGTTTCAAAAGTAAGATTATTAAATGCCGTTTGAACTATTTCCTGCTCTTCTTTTGGAAGCTGTTTTGGTTCCGGCTTGGGTTCAGGCTTCGGTTCCGGTTTTGGCTCCGGTTTGGGTTCAGGTTTCGGCGGAGCCGGTTTCAAAGATGCAGGATTGAATAAAAATATATCATCATTCCCATCTCTGTTTGAAACAAACGCACCCAAACTTCCAGATACTATCGGATTAATATCATCTGCTGTGCTGTTCAATTCATCTAATTTTTTCAATGATGAATTTACCATCGCATACAAATCATAATTTCCTCCTCTATCAGAACTGAACAGCAATATACCATCGTATATGAACGGATATTCTTCGTTACTTGGCGAGTTTATTGCATTACCTGCATTAACAGCCTCGCTCCATGTGCCATCAGAATTTCTGTTCAAATACCATATATCATATCCGCCATATCCGCCATCGGCTGTTGACGAAAAATACAATCTGTTACCGTCTGCCGACAAAGCCGGATTTTTTGCCGAATATTTTGCCAATGCTGTTGACTGTGAGTCTCCAAATTGCCAGTTCCAATATTTCAGCGTAGATTCCGCACTTTTTGTCGTTGTAACCGTTTCAGATGCAGATGGCGCTACATGCAAATTTCCTGCCTTTATCATTGTCTGCTGTTTCTTTTTGACTACTGCATATAAGGTTTGAGTTTTTGCATCGTAAGCGTATGTTTCGCGTTCGCCGGCATAAGATACTTCTTTGGTTGCCGTTGGCGTTGCAAAATCATTTCCCTGTTCTTTTGTTAAATTCAACTTACCATCCGTTGCGTACAATACCTGCCCGTCTTTATATATTGATAATGAATTATCCGACTGCGGGCTGCTCAATGCCGATTTGCGTAAATCGGCAGCAGGCTGCTGGGCTGTTGCCGTTACCAACAACCCAACTACTGCTACTAATGTTAATATTATTCTTTTCATATATTTATTATTTCTTAATTACATTTACACTGCCTTTGCGTATTGCTTTTCCGTTTTCATCATAAGCTATGTAGTAATATACTCCTGGGTTTACTAATGTATTGCTGTTTTGGAAACGTCCATTCCAACCCTGTTCTTCATCCATTTTGGTTTTTGTTTCGTATATTAATACTCCGTAGCGATTGAATATCTTCAATTTATAATGTTGCATGAATCTATCATTAATATCATCTTCATCGTAAGGCGTAAAGGCATTAACTCTCTCTTCACTGCGAGTTACACGTAACGTACCTGCTACAGGTATCAGATTATAATTCTTATCATTGTCTATGGTAACCGATATAGTATAATCACCAACAGGCGACAGTACTCCTGCTACACATGTAGCTATCGGTAGCACATCCAGATTTGCAGCGCTTTCGCCCGTTATAAATGAATCATACAGGAATGTAAACTCAGGATTGGGCTGACCTTCCGGACGTGTTTCATCTTTGGCAATAACTCTCAAATCTTTTTTATTGATATTGACTAATATTTCTACTTCAGGCGCAGCTAATAAAATATCAGCTATTCCTTCCTGACGGGCTCTTATTACTACCGAACCTGCCGAGTTTATTGTTGCCGTATAGTCGCTTTCATTCCCCGACAAGGTTAATGCCGTAGTATTACCGCCTATGATATCCAATTCCACA
>JAIRRX010000083.1 GCA_031255755.1 Prevotellaceae bacterium
ATTGCTGAAAATTAAGATGATACTTGCTACTTATTAATTATTGACGAATGATTTAAAAGTTGAGACTACGTTCGGCATAGCGTCTCGCTACGGCGAAAATAAAAAAATGCTCTGCCTGTGCCGTGATAAAATAACAAACAGTCCGGATTGGCTAACGCCGAACTCCGCTGCGCTTCGGTTGCTTCACTCTGACGGTTTCGCAATGACGGGCGTGCAGATTGTAATTCAAAATTCACGGTTTTTTCACATATTTTAGTTTATTTCAATATTTTTTGTATTTTTGTCCTCACAAAAAAGGAATGAACAAAAAAACGATAAAAATATTGAAATATCTGTTTTTTCTTGTATTGGCTGTAACGCTGATGTATCTTGCGTTCAAATCGGTTGATTTCAACAAGTTTATAGATGGATTACGCAGTGTAGATTATTGGCTTGTTGCAATATCGGTAATTATAGGTATTGTGGGGTATGTGTTTCGGGCTTTGCGATGGAAAATTCTGATTGACTCGCTCGGATATAATGTATCGGTGAAAAATGTTTATAATGCTACCATGATAGGCTATCTGGCAAATTTTACAATACCGCGCATAGGCGAAATAATCCGCTGTTCGGTATTGACAAAAACAGATAAAATAAATTTTGAAAAAACTTTCGGCACGGTAATAGTTGAACGTTGTTATGACTTGATTTTCCTGCTTTTGTTTCTCGTTTTTGTTATTGCAATACGCTTTAAAGTATTTGGCGTATTTATTTCCGAAAAAATATATCAGCCGCTGCTTGAAAAAATATCATCAATACCTGTATTTCTGATTGTATCCGTTATAATAGCGGTTGCTGTAATCATATTGTTTGCCTTTTACATTCGTAAAAGAATTAACAAAGTAATAAAAGGTTTAGTATCAGGATTAAAAACCGGTATAAAGATGAAAAATCACAAAAAATTTCTTCTTTATACAATTTTAATATATCTTTGCTATTGGCTTACCGGATTTTTAGTGTTAAAAGCCATTCCGACAACATCATCACTGAGCGCTATGGATGCATTGTTTTTGTTTGTTGTAGGAGCTTTCGGGTGGGTTATTCCCGCACAGGGCGGATTTGGTTCATATCACATTCTGGTGGCTTTGGGATTAGGAGTTTATGGAGTTTCTTACGATGACGGAATAATAGTTGCAACAATTGCACACGAATCGCAGGTAATATTTATGATATTGCTTGGTTTTGTGTCATTGATAATGTTTATGGGATTTAGAAAAAAACAAAAATATATCGTAAAAGTTTAACAAAATAGAAGTAGATTATGGCAGAACAAACAGTTATTAAAACCGAACTTGAACGCATTAAATCGCGTATTCACAAAAACGATATTGTCAGTTTGGAAAAAAAACTGGCTTACTGGCGGTTTAAATCATTTAAATTAGTTTTTATTTTTGGTAATTATGATATTCTTGACAGAAAGCGCATTGAATATCTTGCACGTGTTGCGGATTTCGGCAACAGACTTGTTATAGGGCTGCGTTCCGATGATGCAGTAAAAGGTTTGGGAACAAAACTTGTAAACGATGAATATACACGGGCAACAGTTCTGGCTGCATTGCGATTTGTGAGCCGCGTTGAAATCATCGACGACGAATCGCCGCTTGAATTTATAAAATTTCTTAAACCACATGTTCTTGTAGATTCAAAAACAGATGCCAAACAGGCCGCCTGTTATGAAACAATAATTGCAAACGGAGGAAAAGTTGAACTGATAGACTGAAACAGTATTGAACAGTCGGCAATATGGCAAAAATTAAAAAAGCATTCTTTTGCAAAAATTGCGGATATGAATCCGCAAAATGGCTGGGTTGTTGTCCGGCGTGTGGTGAATGGAATGCTTTTGTCGAAGAAATTATTTCAAAACCTGCTGTATCGACAACAGGAATAAACAGTTCAAACTCGCAGGCTCAACTTATTAACGATATTGATTTTTCGCATGAACTGCGAATTAATTTAAATTCGGTAGAAATCAACAGAATTTTGGGAGGTGGTCTGGTTTGCGGTTCTGTGGTTCTTTTGGGTGGAGAGCCGGGTATAGGAAAATCAACATTGAGTTTGCAAATAGCGCTCAAATGTCCTGACCTTAAAACTCTTTATGTTTCGGGTGAAGAAAGCGCCCAGCAAATAAAAATCCGTGCGGCACGGCTTGGCTCAAATGATGCTCAATGCTATATTTTAAGTGAAACATTACTTGAAACAATTATAATGCAGGCAAAAGAATTAAATCCTGATATTCTTGTAATTGATTCTATTCAGACACTTTATACCGAACGCATTGATTCATCGGCAGGAAGCGTATCTCAAATTCGTGATTGCGCCATGCAACTGCTTAAATTTGCAAAAGAAACAAACACTCCTGTTTTTGTTATCGGACATATAACCAAAGATGGAGCAATCGCAGGTCCTAAAATTTTGGAACATATAGTAGATGTAGTATTACAGTTTGAAGGCGACAGCAGTCATGCTTATCGTATTTTGCGTGCCACCAAAAATCGCTTCGGTTCTACTGCCGAAACAGGAATTTTCGAAATGCAAAACAATGGCTTGCGCGAAATTGAAAATCCTTCCGAAATCCTTATTTCGCAGCATAATGATTCATCATTTAGCGGAGTGGCAATCGCTGCAACAATGGACGGCGTCCGTCCGTTATTCATAGAAACGCAATCGCTTGTAAGTACGGCTGCCTATGGCGTTCCGCAACGTTCGACAACAGGAATTGATGTTAGACGATTGAACATGTTACTTGCCGTGCTTGAAAAACGCGCAGGATTTCGTCTTGCAATGAAAGATGTTTTTTTCAACATCACAGGCGGTTTGCGTATTTCCGATACTGCTGCGGATATGGCAATTGTAAGTTCCGTACTTTCGTCCAATTTTGATATTCCCATACCTGTAAATAACTGTTTTTGCGCCGAAGTCGGACTTACAGGAGAATTTCGTCCGGTTTCGCATATCAGTCAGCGAATAGGTGAAGCCGCACGCTTGAATTTCAAAAAAATATTTATTTCAAAATATAACAAACTCGAAACCAAACTGCCGGCAAATATTGAAATAATTTCCGTTGCAAAAATCGAAGAATTGATGAAAATCCTTTTCGGCAAAAAATGATATTGCAAAAATTATGCAACGTTCTTTGTAATTATTAAATCAACAGTTTTTTTGTTATTATCTCAAATATTTTTTGCGGGTCGTGATATTCGCCTGTCAGGATTATTTTAGACTGTTCGTAAATCGGTTCCCTGATTGACAGAAGTTGCCTTATGTGTTTGCGCAGTTCATCGCCTTGTTTTCCCTGCAACAGCGGACGTTCCGAATTTGACAGCAAAATATTTTCATATAATTCGTCAACAGTGCATTTCAGATAAACGCTTGTGCCGTGTACATTCATATATTCGATATTATTGTTATAACAAGGCGTTCCGCCACCTGTTGCAAGTACAAAGTTGCGATTGTTGATGGTTATTTCATGTAAGGCTTCGTATTCGTATTTACGAAAAACATTTTCTCCTTCTTCTGTAAATATCTTGGTTATCCGACTGTTATATTTTTTTTCGATATAATCATCCAAATCAAAAAAAACTGTATTCAAAAGTTCGGATAATGGTTTACCATAAGCGGTTTTCCCGCTGCCCATAAATCCTGTAAGAAATATTTTTACGTTTTCGTTCATGAAAAATGTAAATTTCACACTTTGAAATCACAGCAGCGACATTTGTATTGCTTGGCTGTCGTCAATTTCGGTTTTATCGTTTGTCGGTTCATCTTCTTTTGGTTTTTTTTCAAAAGGCTTGATAAACTTAACCGTATCAACCTCAAATGTTGAAATGCGTTTGCCTTTTGCTCTAAAACTTTTTTCTCCGATAAACTGTTCGACATCAATAAATTCGGCAGAACGTTTTGCATGTTTGCCTTTGAATGTTACTTCTATCTGCGGATATTCATCCTGTGAAATTCCTACAAGATACGATTGCTGATTTTCATCTATAAATCGCTGCGGCGCGTTTGATATTTCAAACTTGAAACGTTTGACGTAAAAATATTTTTGTTCGCTGTCGAAATAAATTGTCGAAAAAACAGTATCGGGACAATATTTTTCAATAGACAGAATATCTTCATCGTAACGATTGCTTAAATCAAAATTGGTTGTAAAATATATTCCCTGCTTTGTTATGACAAGAATTTTATCATCGCCAGCAAATTCGCCAATCAAAATTCCTCTTCCTTCGGCATTCAGGCGATTTATTGATTTGTCAAACCAAATTTGGCGACCGCTTAATGTTGATTCGCCTTTTTCCTTCAATACAATTTTATGAATTGCATATTTAGTAAATATGTTTCCGATTGATTGACGACCTTTGATTGCAAGAGCGCTGAAATCAAGTTCCGTTATAAGATTTTTCAATCGCGGACGAGGTTTAAAATATATTTTGAGTATTTCGGCTTCGCCATTGGCATTTGCACTGAAATACAAAACCTGTGAATTTGCTGTTCCTTTTGTAAGGTCGTATTCACGGTCGCGCGTAACTGATGTAACGGCAAAACGTTTCATCATTATTGCACCGTTTTTCCCGTCTCGATAAACGGCATTGTAAATTGTTCTGTCATCGTTGCGCTTGAAAACTCCGACATGTATAATATCTTTTCCGATAAATGTTTTTTCAGAAACCTTTGTAATGATATATTTTCCGTTTTTAAGAAAAACTATAATATCGTCAACATCCGAACATTCGCAGACATATTCATCTTTTTTCAAACTTGTTCCGGCAAAGCCTTCCGCACGATTTACATATAATTTTTCATTTGCAACAACAACCTGCGAAGCCTGAATTATATCAAAATCCATAATTTCGGTTTTACGTTCACGGTCTTTTCCGTATTTCTTTTTTATTTGTCGGAAATATGTGATTGCGTAGTCGGTTAGATTGTCAAGATTATTTTGTACTTCATCAATTTCAAATTCAACGTTTTTAATATGCTCATCAGCCTTTTTAATATCAAATTTTGATATTCGGCGAACAGGTTTGTCGGTAAGTTTAAGAACATCTTCGCGGGTAATTTCGCGTTTCAAACTTTGTTGATACGGCGTAAAAGCCAGTTCAAT
Organism: Prevotellaceae bacterium; assembly: GCA_031255755.1. Taxonomy (GTDB): domain Bacteria; phylum Bacteroidota; class Bacteroidia; order Bacteroidales; family UBA932; genus JAIRKV01. Next base: position 5,141 of record JAIRRX010000083.1, read on the forward strand.
TGCAACAAGTTGGTCTTCCCATGTTTTTGTATCTTTTTCGAGTTCGCGATAAATACGCTGTTCAAAAAATATTTTTTCAAGCGACGAATAATGCCAGTCTTCGAGCAATTCTCTCATACGTATTTCCAATTCAAGTTTCAGCAGATTTCTTGTTGAATCGGTACAGCGTTTAAGAATTTCGCTAACGCCCAGAAACATTGGCATTTTATCAACAATCACACATGAATTGGGCGATATTGATATTTCGCAGTCTGTAAATGCATAAAGCGCATCAATAGTTTTGTCGGGAGATGTATCGTTGGCAAGATGAATAACAATCTCAACGTTTTTTGATGTATTGTCATCAACTTTTTTGATTTTTATTCTTCCTCTTTCGTTGGCTTTAAGAATTGATTCAATTATTCCAGAAGTGGTTTTGCCGAAAGGGATATTAGTAATTACAAGAGTTTTGAAATCTTCGCCTTTCACTATTCGTGCGCGTACTTTTACCGCTCCGCCGCGCAAGCCGTCATTATATCTCGAACAGTCAATATATCCGCTTGTAGGAAAATCGGGATACAGTTCAAAATCTTTACCTTGCAGGTATAAAATAGAAGCGTCTATAAGTTCGTTGAAATTGTGAGGCATAATTTTTGAAGCCAGCCCGACAGCAATTCCATCAACTCCCTGCGACAGAAGCAGCGGAAATTTCATTGGCAGCGTTACTGGTTCTTTGTTACGCCCATCGTATGATGACATCCATTCCGTTATTTTATTGTTAAATGCGACATCGTTAGCAAATTTTGACAGTCGCGCTTCAATATATCGGGATGCTGCTGCATTGTCGCCTGTCAGAATATTTCCCCAGTTTCCCTGTGTTTCAATCAGCAAATCTTTTTGTCCGAGTTGCACCAGCGCATCGCCTATGGATGCATCTCCGTGAGGATGATACTGCATTGTAAAACCTATGATATTTGCAACTTTATTAAAACGTCCGTCGTCCATATTTTGCATTGCATGCAATATGCGGCGCTGTACGGGTTTAAGACCATCATTTATGTGGGGAACGGCGCGTTCTAAAATTACGTATGATGCGTAATCAAGAAACCAGTCTTTATACATGCCGGAAAGAAGATGTCTTTTAGTATCATCTGCTTCAACAAGTTTTGTAAATCGACCTGTTGCAACATCGGTCGGCATGTTGTCTGTTTCTTCGGTTATTTCTGTTTCTTCTATCGGTTCGTCCAATTCAAAATCATCTGTCATTTTTTTATTTCCGTAATTTTAAGATTAAAATTCAATTATTTGTTTTTTATAATCATTTCATTGCGCTTTTTTCTATTGTGAAGCATTAGCCTGTTAACTGTCATAACGTAATCTGTTTACAATAAAATCTCTTCGTTCAGGAGTATTTTCTCCCATATAAAATTCCAAAAGTTCACGTATTGAATCGTCTTTGCCCAAATGTACTCTGTCGATGCGTATTTTTTCACCTATAAATTCTTCAAATTCATCAGGCGAAATTTCACCAAGACCTTTGAAGCGCGTAATTTCCGCTTTTTCACCAAGTATGTTTATCGCTTTTTGACGGTCGGTTTCATTATAGCAATAATATGTTGTATCGCCGTTTTTTTTCGATTTTGCATCGCCTGATGTTCGCGTTCCCATTTTACGTACTCTGAAAAGCGGTGTTTGCAAAATGTACAAATGTCCCAAACGAATTATATCTGGAAAAAACTGTAAAAAAAACGTCAGCAACAGCAGTCGAATATGCATTCCGTCAACATCGGCATCGGTTGCAATCACTATTTTATTGTAACGCAGATTATCAATATTTTCTTCGATATTAAGCGCAGCCTGTAAAAGATTAAATTCTTCGTTTTCATAAACCACACGTTTTGTTTTGCCGTAAGTATTCAGCGGTTTTCCGCGAAGGCTAAAAACAGCCTGCGTATTTACATCTCTTGATTTTGTTATTGAGCCGCTTGCAGAATCACCTTCGGTTATAAACAGCGTAGATTCTTCTGCAAGAGTATGTTTATCGTTATAATGTATTCGACAGTCGCGAAGTTTTTTATTGTGCAGGCTTGCTTTTTTTGCGCGTTCGCGAGCCATTTTTTGATAGCCTGATATTGCTTTGCGTTCTTTTTCGGATTCCTGAATTTTCTTCAGAATAATTTCGGTTGTTGTTTTGTTTTTATGAAGATATTTATCTAATTCTTCCGAAAGGAAATCAATTACAAAAGTACGGATTGATTTACCGTTTGGCGACATGTCTTTGGAACCGAGTTTTGTTTTGGTTTGAGATTCAAAAACAGGTTCGACTACTTTTATGCTTATTGCGGCATACATTGACATGCAAATATCCTTTGTATCAAAATCCTTTTTATAAAAATCACGTACGGTTTTTCCTATTGCTTCCCTGAATGCGCTCAGGTGAGTTCCTCCCTGAGTCGTATGCTGTCCGTTTACAAACGAATAGCAGGTATCCCCATAACCCGAACCGTGCGTAATTACAACTTCAATATCATCGCCTTTTAAATATATCGGCGAATACAGCGGTTCTTCGCTCATATTTTCGTTAAGCAAATCCAGCAATCCGTATTTTGAAATATAATTTACGCCGTTTAGCGAAATTGTCAATCCTATATTTAAATAGGTGTAATTTCGCACCATCGTTTCAATAAAACTGTTGTTAATGGTATAATTACCAAATATGTTTTTATCGGCAACAAATACTGTGCTGGTTCCGTTTCCTGCGTTCGTATCTTTTGTTATGTCATCCGTAAGATTTCCACATTCAAAAGCAACGCAACGTGATTTGTTTTCGCGTATTGATTCCACGTAAAACTTTGCTGACAGAGCATTTACCGCTTTTATACCCACTCCGTTCAAGCCTACCGATTTTTTAAATACTTCCGAATCATATTTTGCTCCGGTATTCATTTTTGATGTAGCATCAACAAGCGCGCCGAGCGGAATTCCGCGCCCATAGTCGCGAACACAGATTTCATCTTCGTTTATTGTGATTTCAATACGTTTACCGTAACCCATTGTATATTCGTCAATAGAGTTATCAATAACTTCTTTCAGTAATACATAAATTCCATCATCGGGCGAAGAACCGTCTCCGAGTTTACCTATGTACATTCCCGGACGGCGGCGTATATGTTCTTTCCAGTCAAGGGTTATAATATCGTCTTCAATATATTTCTTTATTTCGCTCATATAATTTTGATGTTCTTTGCTTAATCGTTGTATTTATTGCTGTGCATGCAAAAACAGATTTTGCAAAAGTACAAACTTTGTGATAAATGTTATTATAAATTTATCAACAATTTATATGATATTATGTCTTTGATGATGATATAATATGTTTATTTAATTTATGATAGACTGCTTCTGAAAACAGATTAAATTAAAATAATTTGCCCGTCATTGCGAAGCGAAACACCGAAGCGCAGCGGAGTTCGGCGTTAGCCAATCCAGACTTCTGCGTTAGTCAATCCGGAAAGGGCAAAGCCCTTACAGCAATAGCACAGGGCAACGCCCTGTGAAAAGAACAAAAGGCAAAATTAGCCCTGAAAGGGCGTAAGTAAAAAAATAAAGACTAATAATAAGTGTTATGAATTGGCTAACGCCGAAAACTGGATTGCTTCACCCTTGCGGGTTCGCAATGACGATATGCGATTGATTGGCTAACGCTCGCAATAACGAAAAAAACAGCATTTTTACATGCTGTTCTCAAATAGGCTAATGTTCAATGATGTTTCTGTTACTCTTTACTGTAAGATTGCTAAAGCGTAAATAAAAAGATAAAAAATCGTCCGAAAAGTAAAATTATCTTTTTTACAATTTCGGACGATAGCTTTTTATTGTCATGCTTTGACAAGCACAAAACTGACGTTATTCTTCTA
>JAIRRX010000084.1 GCA_031255755.1 Prevotellaceae bacterium
TTTTTACATGGCAAATGTGTGCTTTGCAAGATGTGAATTGATATTTTTATCTATGTTACAGTACTTTGCAATTTTTCCCAGACGGATATTGTACATAACCATATCGGGAATGGGTAACAGTCTTTCGGACTGTTGATTTGCGTACTTTTTCAAAATCAACTGAGGAAGGTTAAATTCGGGATAATGACTGTTAATGATTTGATATTATTTTTTTTAACGAATTATAATAATTCCTATTAACAATATTTAACTAATATATTTACTACTTTGCTATACATGGTAATTATAAATGTGTATCTTTGCGGCGAAATTAATATTAAAAAACAGCAAAAATGAAAAAAGTAATTTCTGTAAATGTTGGCGGTATTTGCTTTATAATCGAAATCGATGCGTACGAAATACTCAAAGATTATTTGAACGATTTTGAAACAAGTCTCGAAAAAGATGATGCCAAAGAAATAATGGAAGATGTGGAAATGCGAATAGCAGAAATCTTTCACGAAACAATCAAAACAACCGAAAGAGTTGTAAATGAAAGTCTGGTGAATCAGGCAATTTCAATTCTTGGAAAACCCGAACAAAAAACAGATGCTCAAAATGATAATCAATACGATAATAATTCATTTTCCGGTGCAATGAATAAAATTGAAGATAAATTCAGAAATTTCCGTATGAAACATCAACGTTTTTATCGCGACCCGGATGGCAAAAAAATAGCAGGCATTTGTTCGGGAATCGCCGAATATTTTGATTTTGATGTAACAATAGTGCGGTTTGTTGCTGTAATACTCACACTCACCGGATTTGCAATAATAATATATATCATAATATGGATTGTAACGCCCGAAGCATTATCATCGGTTCAAAAACTTGAATTGCGCGGTTTGCCGATTACATCCGAAAACATAAAAAAATATCCTGTCAAAGATACGGGCAAACGAAAATAATAAATTAAATATAAAAATATGAAAATAATAGATGACAACATAATAATAAATTCCGACAATATAAAATCACAAATGCGCAAAGGCATTTTGGAATATTGTATTTTGAGCATACTCGAACGTAACGGCGAAGCATATGCGTCAGCAATAATCTCGGAATTGAAAGATGCAAAAATGATTGTAGTTGAAGGAACTTTATATCCGCTGCTTACCCGGCAAAAAAATCAGGGACTGCTGAAATATCGCTGGGAAGAGTCAAAACAGGGTCCGCCGCGCAAATATTATTCGCTTACCGAAAAAGGAAAGTTAACACTGAAAGAACTTGATAATGTATGGAATGATATTGTTATAACTATCAACAAAATAAAAACAAACGAAAATTATTTTAATAATGTAAAAATACATTGTGATGACATGTAATAAAAAAATTAATATTACACAGAAATGAAAACAACACTACAAGTAAGCCTGAACGGCATTGCATTTAATCTTGACGAAAATGCATATCAGCAACTTAAATCTTACATAAACGAATTGCAGTCGCATTTTCCCGATAACGATGAAATTATAGAAGATATTGAAGCGCGGATTGCCGACCTGCTTTCGCTGCGCATAAAATCAACCGATCAGGCGGTGAATATTCGGGATGTAAATGAAATTATTGGTACGATAGGAAAACCCGGTGATATTGATGATGACATAAATTCATCCGATAAATTCAAAAAACATTTTGAAAATGCAGGCAATCCGACTAAAAAACGTTTATATCGCGACACCGATAATAAAGTAATAGCGGGCGTTTGCAGCGGAATAGGGCATTATTTGAATCTGGATGCAACATGGATTAGAATAGTATTTATCATTTTTATGGCAATCTCATTAAGAATTGATGGATTACATTTTTGGTTTTCAAGCAGATTTATTTTCGGAATGCCATTTATTCTGTTTGTTTACATTGTTTTGTGGATTGTTACTCCGCGTACAAAAACTCCGCGCCAAACTCTGGAAATGCATGGTTATACATCGGCTCGGCAAACAGATAACACGTCAAAATCCCGCAAAAACGGATTTGGAAATTTTATTAAAAAGTTTTTCAGATTAATAATACAGATATGCGTTGGAATAAGTCTGTCGTTAGCGGCAATAATATGTTTTGTTCTGCTGGTTGCAGGAATTGTCGGTTTTTTCGGCGGTTCGCTCTTTGGCGGCACAAACTTCATTTCGCTTCTTGACTATATCCACACAGGCGAAGTTAGCACATGGATTATAAAATTGATAATTGCAATTTTGATTTTTATCCCTGTCTGCATTTTGTTATATTTATCGGTAAAAGTGCTGGCGGGCTTCAAAATAAAGGACAAACCTGCAATGATTATTCTGTCGGCTGTATGGATAATTGCAGCCATGTTTGCAGCAGGAAATACGGTATCGGTTGTAAAACTTTACAGATATGACTCAACCGTACACGAAATTCGGAAAGATGTAAATTTCCAAAATATCAAAACATTAAACATTAAAATTCCTGATAATCTTCGACCTTATGAAATTGCTTTTGCCGATTTGGGTAATGCGCCATTATATGAAGATATTTCGGGCAAATCGCTGTTTATCTGCCCCGAGGTGCATATTCGCCATGTTGACAGTATTCCCGAAAACTATATTGAAGTTAGAAAAACCGCAAGAGCATCTACGCGATATGAAGCGCAGGCAAAAGCGCAGAGTATTCCAAACGGATACATTGTGAACGATTCCGCAACAATAACGCTTGTGCCAATGGAATTTAACAAATATAAAAAATGGTCGTCAGAAATGATAGATATTTACATTTATCTTCCCGATTCTGTCAATATAACAGGTATTAACAGGTTTGTTTTTCCGTAAAAAGGGACTGTAAATAATAAAAATGGATTGGCTAACGCCGAACTCCGCTGCGCTTCGGTTGCTTCCTGCTTCGCTTTGCTCGCAGTTCGCAATGACGTACTAAAACAAACAAATAAATTTTATAACATATTAAAAATACTATTATGAAAAAAATTAAA
>JAIRRX010000051.1 GCA_031255755.1 Prevotellaceae bacterium
GTTTACAGGTATTCCCGAATTTTCTGATATGTAATCCGTATTTTTCATCAGATTTTTAATAATATTTTGGTTAATGCAGTTCAACGTTGTTTAACATTTTTATATTTGTCCTATATTACATTATGTTAAGTTTCATTCGCGAAAGTAATTATTATTTCAATAAGTTACAAATTTTACTTTTTTATCAAATTTCAATGTTTTTGTTTTAACATATTGATTTTATGTAGTTTTTATTTGAACATAATGTAAATTACAGGACAAAAAAAATTTTCAAGAACTGTTAAAAAACTGATACCTAACGGCTAATATGGGGTAATTATATAATGCAAAAAGTGCATTTTTCAATTTTGAAATCCACCTCCCGCATCACAATACGATATAGATAATATGTTTTTGGGGTACGGCGTTACAAGGATAGCAACCGCAACGAAGACATTATATATTATAACTTATAAAATTCTGTTCGACTATATTTGGGTTGATAGTGTGTACAAGCATTTTCATTGTTTCAATATTTCCTGTTGAAATAAATATGTTTGACCCGTAACTTTTGGGTTGTATATTATTTTCGTCAATAATTTTTTGTGTCTGCATTGCAACTGACGGCGCAGGATTGATTATCGTTAAGGATTTTTTGGCAATTTTCTTTATTGTATCAATAAGAAACGGATAATGTGTGCAGCCAAGTACAAGTTTGTCGGCTCCTGCATCAATCACAGGATTAATATACCTTTGCAGCAACAATTCCACTTCCTGTCCGTGTGTTTTGCCGCTTTCGACAAGTTCAACCAAGCCATCGCCGATTTGTTCGATTACCTTAACATTTGACGCAAATTTCGTAAGCGTATTCAGATACAGCGAGCCTTTAAAAGTTCCCGCTGTTGCAAGTACTCCTACTACACCGTTTTTGGATTCCATCGCAGCAGGTTTTACGGCAGGCTCCATTCCTACAAACGGAACGGAAAAATGCGAACGCAGATATTCAATAGCCGCCGCTGTCGCCGTATTACATGCCACAACAATAATATCCGCATTTTTATTAATCAGAAATTCTGATATTTTTTTTGCTCTTTCAATGATTTCATCTGCCGATTTTCGCCCGTACGGACAGTATGCACAGTCGGCAACATAAACAAAATCATGATTTGGCATCAAATCTTGCAATTCTTTCCAAACGGATATTCCTCCAACTCCCGAATCAAAAATTCCTATCATAACGCAAAAATAATATTTTTTAAAAATATGACAAACAATTTATGTCAATGACACGTATTTAACGCATTAATTATATTTATTTACGAACAGACGAATAATATCGTTTTGTGCTATTCCGTAATAATATTTTTGTTCATCTCTTTCGTACTGAGCATTCCGCATGCGGCAAGAATATCTGTTCCGCGCGAAGTCCGAAGAGTTGTTAAAATATTTTTACCGTTTAAATATTTCTGAAATTTATCAATGGCTTCGTCTTTTGACGGGCGCAAATTGCAGTCCGGAATTTCATGAAAACGTATAAGATTTATTCTACAGTCCAAACCACGTAACAAATCTGCCAATCCTTTGCTGTGGCGCGGAGTATCGTTGATTTCATCAAACATTATATATTCAAAACTCAAACGGCGCTGATGAGAAAAATCATAATTATTCAATGTTTGTATAATTTCCTTAACGGGATATTTTTTTTGTATCGGCATCAGTTGCAATCGCTCGTAGTCAAACGGATTGTGCAAACTTACAGCCAAATGACATTTGCTTTTGTTTATAAATTCCATCATTGCAGGAATAATGCCTATCGTTGAAACAGTTATGCGTTTCGGAGACCATGCAAAACCATAATCCGAAGTTATTATTTCGAGGCTTTTAAGTACATTTTCGATATTGTCAAAAGGCTCGCCCATGCCCATATATACAATATTTGTGAGGCTATCGAAATCCGGAATACTGCAAATCTGGTTTAAAATTTCGCCTGACGACAAATTCAACTGAAAACTCTGTCTGCCCGTCATGCAAAATTTGCAAGCCATTTTACAGCCTGCCTGAGACGAAACACAAAGCGTGGCGCGGTCGGATTCAGGAATATAAACAGATTCTATAAAAACTTTTTGCCTGTTACGACTTTCAAAAATATATTTTTTTGTTCCGTCTGCCGATATTTGATTTTTTGTAGGAAGTGAAATTCCGATACTGAATGTTTTTGCAAGTTTTTGTCTGTTTTCAAGCGAAATATTTGTCATTTCGTCAATCGTTGTTACACGTTTTTTATACAGCCAATCTGCAATTTGTTTTGCTGTAAAACGCGGCAACGACAGTTGCGATACTACTTCGTCAAGTTCGTTTAATGTTTTTCCAAAAAGAAAATTTTTCATCGACCAAAATAAAATTCAATATCAAAGCATATCGATAAGATTTTTTGCCAGATTTTGCAATGTTCGGATACCTTCTCCGTCCTGTTTCAAATCGTCAACAGTTAAACCGCGAATATTGTTCCAGTATGTAGATGATGCAACAGGCATTTGATTGATTGTAAAATATTGGTTTAATCCTTCAAAAGTCATTGATGCGCCTGTACGCTGTGTAGTTACTACCGCTGCTCCGGGTTTATGACTCAAATATTTGGAACTTGAATAAAATGCCTTATCCAAAAACGATTTCATTGAACCTGCAATTCCTCCGAAATACGTTGGCGATGCCAGAATGACAGCATCGGCGGTTTTCATTGTTTCTATCCATGCTTTCTCTTCGGCGGTAGTGTGTATGCAGACGCTTTGTTCGTTACGGCAGTTCATGCATGCAATGCAGCCTCTTATATCGTTTTGTCCGATATTAATAATATTAAAACTTATATTTTCATTTCTGAAAACATCGCCGATAATTGACAGTGCATAAGCAGTATTACCGTTTTCGTTTGGGCTGCCGTTGATTGCAATTATTTTTTTGCCTTTAACGTTTTTCTTATCCGATTTTATCAATCTTCCGGAAATATTTCCCAATATGAATGCTGTTATTCCTAAGGCTGTTGCCTGTATAAATTTTCGTTTTTTCATTTTGTTTATCTTATAAAATCGGTAAATATTTTGTCGGACTGTTTAGGTTGTATATCTTTTGAATGTTCTCGCATTTTCAGCATCCATGACATATTTTTTGCAAGTATTTGCATTATCCGTATTCCTTTTTCATCTTTTGCCGCATCGCCGGGCGCAAGTCCGTGAATAACATTCCAATAGTTAGATGACGGAATTAACATTTCGGCAATATTAAGATAATGATTTAAACTGTTAAAAGTCATACTGCCGCCTGTTCTGCGAACTGCAACTATCGAAGCGCCGACCTTATGTCTGAACCATCCGCCGTTGACATTCGCAATATAAAATGTACGGTCTAAAAAACATTTCATCGTACCTGCAATTCCTGAATAATACACAGGCGAAGCAAGAATAATTCCGTCCGCATCTTTCATTTTTGCAACGGTATCGTTCACAACATCATTTGTTATGATGCATTTACCATCTTGATTTTCATAACATTTATTACATGCCGTGCAACCTCGTATGTGTCTGCCTCCAATGTCGGCAATTTCAAAATCAATTCCTTCTTCATTAAGAATGTTTTTTATTACCGACAAAGCAAAAAACGTGTTGCCGTTTTTTCGCGGACTGCCCTGTATTGCCATTACTTTCATAGAGATTAAAATTTATAAAATTATTAAAAATAAATATTCAGTGGAATATATTGGAAATTTATTGCTTTTTTAGTTCTTCGAAAAATGTGTAGTATAATTTATAAACGTATCTTACATTGTTTGTTAAATTTCAACTTGCTTATTTATTGCCATTTCAATATTCAGTGGAGCATATCGGAATCGAACCGATGACCTTTTGACTGCCAGTCAAACACTCTAGCCAACTGAGCTAATACCCCAATGCGATTTTTCATCTGTTTTATTTTGCAAATATATAAAAATGAAATTAAACAGCAAAAAGATTAAATTTATTTTCAGGATAAACTGATTAAATTTTAAATAAATTGATGAACAACTCTTTATTACATACAGTTTTGAATATTTTGGAAGATAATTACTTACGAAAGTTAAATTTTAAAATATTATTATAATTGTTCTTATTTAATATTTATTTAAAAGTTGACTGATTCTCAAACCAAAACAGTTGAAATTTTCACGCATAATAAATAATTTTGCATTAAAAATCACATGTAATTACTCGAATCCGTCAAAACATAATTTTGCAAAATATTTTAATTACAAAGACAAATTTAGAGATATAAATATTGATGATTGTCAAAATATATATTCAACTTCAAAATAAAATATTATTTTTGTAAATTATTACACTTAAAACAATGAAATACAAATTATTTATCTTAGTTTTATTGATTCCTGTTTCGTTACAGGCGCAAATGGCAGAAAATTTCGAGTCGAATAATATCACAACATGGAAACAAATACCCGAAAATCGCTGGGCTGCGTCTCAAGTTGATGCGTTGGAAGGAAATTTTTCGTTGAAACATATTTTCGACAACACAGCAGCAGGACACGACAGAATATCCATTCCTGTTGAAAATATTGATGTTAATGCAGGAGATATTACATGGAAATTTTTAATAAGACACGGATATAACCCTTCGTCATCAAATTTTTGGACAGCATTTTTGATGAGCGACAAAGATGCAGAAATGATGATGAAAGACAGTGCGGTAAATGCTTATGCTATTGGTGTCAATCTTGTTGGAAGCAGCGATTTTATATATCTTTATAAAATTAAAAACGGAACGATAATTCAACTTGTAAATACAAATATTAATTGGGAAACAACTATCAGAACCGCAGGTAAAGCCGCAATAGAAGTCGTTAGAAAAGTAGGCGGAGAATGGAATATCCGCATTGATACTACAGGAAGTTTTGAAAATTTTGAACCTGTCGGAACGCCTGTAACAGATATGGAACATGTTGATTTTAATTATTTTGGCTTACATTATACTTATACTGCAAGCGCCGACCAGCGTCTTTGGTTTGATAAACTTACAATCACATCAAGCGTATTACCTGCACAAATCGAAAGCGTTAATAAATTAAGCAAATCACAACTTTTGATATTGATGACTAAACCCGTAAAAACTATCGGCAACATAAGTTTAATAAATCAAAACGGAGAAGCGGTAAATGTTATTTCACAAAGTATCGAAGGACAAAATTCGGATAAAATTATTGTAACAACCGAAACTTTACATGGACGCAAATTTACAGCAGCAATAAATATGACAGATGCAGACGATATTACGACAAATGCCGTAAAAACATTTCTTATTGATAATTTTGATTATGGCGATATTGTTTTTAATGAGATAATGTTTCGTTCCGAACCTGCGATTGGTTTGCCCAACAGGAAATACATAGAACTGTATAATCGCACTCCGTACGGCATAAATATCGGAAACTGGAAAATATTGTACGGCACATCTGGAGAGTCGCGAATTTCAACCGACAGTATTCCTGCAAATTCGTATGTTATTATCTGTACATCAAGCGCTGTTGCCGATTTGTCTCAGTATGGAAAAGTTATTTCCGCAGTTTCGTTTCCAACCTTAACGTATTCAGGGCAAAGTCTTAAACTTGTTGACACAGAAAACAATCTTATTGCGGCAGTTAGCTATTTGCCCAACTGGCACAGCGATACCGAAAAAATAACAGGAGGCTGGTCGCTCGAAAAAATAGATTTTGATAATCTCTCGGAATTGAGTGATAACTGGAAATCAAGTAATGATGAAAAAGGAGGTACACCGGGTGAAAAAAATTCGGTATTTGCTGAAAATCCCGACAATGAACCTCCTGTGCTTATTAAATGGGAAATTATTGACAATAACAAACTGCAACTTGTTTTTAATGAACCTGTAAACGCAGAAATTGCATCGCAAGCCGAAATTTATTTTGTTGACAATAACATAAATAATCCTGTAAACGCAGCAGTAAATTATAATGAAATAATACTGACATTCGGCGACACTGTTGTAACAGGCGTGATTTATACTCTTACGATACAGAATACTTTTACCGACCTTGCTGAAAATAATCTTGTTGATTTTCATCTGACTTTCGGCAAAATGTACAAGCCTCAAAACAAGGATATTATTATAAACGAAGTACTTTTTAATCCTTATCCCAATGGAGTTGATTTTGTTGAAATTTATAATCGTTCGCAAAAAAATATTAATCTCGCCGATTTATTTTTAGCAACACGCAATAAAAGTACGGGATTGTTGCAAACAATATATCAAACGTCTGTGGAAAACGTTTTTTTGCAACCACAACATTTTGCAGTATTTACAATAGATCCTGAAATCGTAAAGCAACAATATTATGTGCAAAATCCTGAAAACATGATTGCAATGGAAAAATTACCATCTTATCCAAACACCGATGGAACAATTGTATTGCTTGATGAAGACCAAAATATAATTGATGAATTTTTGTATAATGAAAAAATGCACTTCAAATTTTTGACCAGCGTAAAAGGAGTTTCTCTTGAACGTACGAGCTATGAAAAACCGACAAACGATGCAGATAACTGGCATTCCGCATCAGGCGATGTTGGTTATGCAACTCCAACTTACAAAAATTCGCAGGCAGAATTTAAGTCAGAACATTACGGTTTTGAAATTTCGCCGCAAACATTTTCACCCGACAACAGTGGAATTGATGACAAATTGATTATTGATTACGTTATGCCCGAATCAGGATATATTGCAAACATAAGAATATACGACACACACGGACGAGTAATTGCCAATGTTCAAAACAATGCTTTGCTCGGAACTCACGGCAGTTTCGCATGGAACGGACACGACAATAAAAATCAAAAAGTAAATGTCGGCGTTTATATTGTTTACATCGAATATTTTAATTTGCGAGGCGAGGTTACACAAGTAAAGAAAGCATGCGTTGTCGCCGCTCGAAAATAAAATCCGAAAATACAT
>JAIRRX010000091.1 GCA_031255755.1 Prevotellaceae bacterium
GACGGGGACACTTCTGTTTGTGTAAGCCGGGAAATACATTTAACAGGTTCACCGGAAAACGGCACCTGGAAGAGTTTGAATACAACGACAGCGACAGTAACAGACGGAACAGTTTACGGGGTAGAGCAGGGCACGACAGTTATTCGTTATATATATACCAATGACAACGGTTGTACAGACAGCGCCGAAGTAAGTATAAGAGTAGATTCATTGCCGAACGCACCTGTTGCAAGTGATGTAATAGCATGTTATGATGGAATGGTGCATACAGCAAATGCAATTTCAGGCACAAACGAAAGTATCGTATGGTACACGGAATCAACAGGCGGAAATATTACAACAGCGCCAAGCCGAAATATACCGGGAGTAACGACAGCATACGCATCTGCCAGAAATAATGTAACAGGTTGTGAAAGTGCGACACGTACGGAAGTCAGCGTAACAATATATAGTATTCCTGCAATAGATTTACGTAGCGAAAATAATTCTAATGCATTATGTTCCGGCAGCAGTATTCTTTTGTATGTAAATAATCCTGATGACTACGCTTCTGATGCAATATACGTATGGTATGATGGAGATGAAGAAAAAGCGAGAGGCATTAATATGTATAATTATTCTGTTGCATCTGCGGGTAATTACAGTGTGTCAATAATTGAACCAAACGGATGTTTATCCGTATTGACAGATACGATAAATATAAATGTAGTAGATTCGTTGATAATAGGCTCTATTCATTCGAGTTTAGGAAACAGTTTGGTATATAATACAAGTACGGACTTAACGGTAACGGATGTTCAAGGAGGCATGCCGCCATACATATATACATGGTATAAAAAAACGGAAGTAGAAACAGACTGGACTGAAGTTTATTCAGGTGTGAATAGTACGTTAACCACAGGCAGTTTAACGGAGAATGCTTGTTACAAAGTTGTGGTAAGTTCGAGCGATCCGTTGTTAACGTGTAATGTTGGAACAGATTCTATATGTATAGAAATATTACAGGTAGAATTGTCATTGGAATTTATGGATGATATATATTCGATATGTAATTCAACTCTTGACAGCATATCGTTGCGCATAACCAATTCAAAACCCGGATTTGCGACAAATGTACTGATAGAATTTAATAATGAAGGAACATTACCTGCATTAAGCAGCATACTTATAGATTCACTATCCGGCGATTCTGATACAACAATAGTTATATATTTGCCTGAAAACATGGATAATGATGCGCAAAGCGGTTTATTAAAGGCAGAAATTATATCTTGCGATCAAAATGATGTTAATCCATCGACTGTTTATGGAAGTTGGAAAAATGCAGATTGGACGGGAAATCCCACACAAGCCGACGAAGATATGTTAAATCTCACCATTTATCCGGATATGCGATTAGAAAGTCAACTGACAAATACAATATGTTCTGGCGAAACATTTACATATATTCCCGAATCCAATAATGCTTCGGTAAAATTTTCATGGGTTAGATATTCAACTCCCGGAATAAATGAACCGTATAACTCGGGAACAGGCGCAATAAATGAAGTATTGACAAATAATTATGATGTTCCCGTAACAGCAGTTTATACTTTTACATTGGAATCAGAATATTGTTGGTCTTATATAACTGTGGATGTAGAAGTTATTGTATTGCCTGCGGGAGAACTTAAATTAAAAATTAATCCTGAAAACGGAAGTAAAATAGTTTTGGGTACGCCGATAACTGTAACAGCAATACTGGAAGGCGCATCTACAGATGAATATACTTTTATGTATTTCAATGAAGTGAAAAGACAGAGCCATAATTGGACAGAAATATATTCGTTCAACGCCAGAGCAATGAATGAAGTAGAAGTGCAGGTTAAAACCCAATATGGATGTTTACTAACAGCAAAAGGATCATTTATGGCTGACTATAATTTACCTAATATCATAACGCCTAACGAAAACAGAAATAACAGATTGTTACCTGGTTATGATATTCAAGTATTCAATCGTTGGGGATCGCAACTGTATAGAGGCACCGATGGTTGGGATGGCAGATACAGAGGCGCTCTTGTAACATCAGGCACATATTTTTATGTAGTTCATTTTACACAGCCAGATGGGAAACCGTGGGAATTTAAACGTTCGGTATTTGTTAAATACTGATATTACGTGAGGTAACAAATGTAATTACAAATAATATTCGATAAAAAATACATAATCTGTTTTTTTAACAGTATAAAATGAATAAAATAATAAAAATCATAATAATACTGATTGCAGTATCAGTATCACCCATACTTATGAGCGGACAAACCGATATACAGTCAAGTCTGCACATGTTTAGCAGAACAACGTACAATCCTGCTGTTACCGGCGCATCCCGTTACGTAAACATTTACGGACACTGGCGCGACCAGTGGCAAGGCTTTACGGGAGCGCCTCAAACGATGTATTTCGGCGCTAACAGTTATTTTAATGAAATTAAATCCGGAATGGGTTTGGTTGCGATAAAAGACAAAATAGGTTTTGAAAATAATATGATATTTAAAGTATCGTATGCTTATCATATTTCTTTGTCGTCAAATTCATACATTTCGTTAGGACTTAGCGGCGGAGTGTTAAACAGAAATATCGACTGGACAAAGCAACAGATAGCAGAACCGGATTCTAATTTGCCGGCAGAGCAGGAAAATAAATGGAATGCGGATTTTGATTTTGGAGTAGAATATAATATGGAACGGTTCACTTTGGGGCTTTCCATAACTCACTTAAACAGGTCGGCGAGTAAATCCGTTTACAGCAACATGGGACATCATTTTTACGGATATATAAAATACAAATTCGCTTTAGGAGTTGATTATGAATTAGTTCCTTCCTTATTTATGCAGAATAACAGAAAATCCACTCATGTTGAAAGTAATTTATTGCTGTATTATCGTAACAGGGCGTGGGTGGGAGCAAGTTATCGCATGGACGATAAATTCAATTCGGAGTCTGTAGTTGGTATGGTAGGAATTGATTTGATGAATTCTTTACGCATAAGTTATTCATTTGATTATAACATCGGTAAGATAGGCAAATATGCAAATAATACACACGAAATAATGCTTGGAATACGTTTAAATCGTCCGCAAAAAATGTATTCAAAATCGCCGAGATTTTTTGAGTAAGGACAATAAAACCAAGCGTGTAACTTTGTATTTTACAAATCTTTTTCTAAGCGAATGGCTATATTTTGTGCGGCAAGACGGGCTGTTGAAAAAGCAATTTGCAGATTGTATCCGCCTGTATTTGCATCAAGATTTATTATTTCACCTGCAAAGTAAAGATTATCTATTAGTTTGGATTTCATTGTTTTAGAATCTATTTCCGTTAATGATATTCCTCCGGCAGTAATAATTGCTTCGTTGAAATCATTAAATCCGCATATTTCAAATGACATATTTTTTAATGATTTACTAATATTTTCAATATCGGTATTGGAAATTTGATTTTGCAGTTTGATATTTGCCTTTTTAGCAAAAGTATCAATTATTTGCATCGGTAACAGTTTACGGAGTAGAGCGTGATTTGTCATTGTTGTCTCCATTTCACGTTTTATGCGTTTTTCCAGTTGTTCGTAACTCAGCGCCGGTTTCAAATCCAGAACAAGTTCCACATGTTTTTTCTTGATAAGAGCGCCAACTGCTTTTCTGCTCAACCGTAATGCCAGTGCGCCTGTCATGCCTGTTTGATTAAATTCGGTTTCGCCAAACTCATCATCAACGTATTTGCCATCAACGTATAGTGAAAGCGAAATGTTTTTGAGTTGAAGTCTGTTTAATTGAGCATTATGATTTTTTATTTTAAGAGGGACAAGCGAAGGATGTAAATCGGTAATACTGTGTCCTGCCTGTCGTGCGAAGTTATAACCATCGCCTGTCGAACCTGTTAAAGGATAAGACATTCCACCGGTTGCAATTAAAAAATATTTTGCTTCGACAGTTTTTTCACTGTATCCGAAATCCACGTTTACACTTTTAATTTTACTGTTTTCGATGTTCAGCGATTTTACCTTTGCATTGCACATTATTTCAACGCCTGACTTTTTAGCCCATTTCACAAGACATTCGGCGACATCCCAAGCTTTGCCCGATTTTGGGAAAACACGTTCGCCACGTTCAACAACTGTCGGCAAGCCGAGTGAATTAAAAAATTCAATGGTTTTGAAATTTGAAAAATTACGTAAGGCAGGATTCAAAAAGCGACTGTCGGGATAAACATGCGAAAGAAAATCGTCGTGCTGTTTTGTATTTGTGATGTTGCAGCGTCCTTTTCCTGAAATACGGATTTTCCGTGCAGGTTTTTCCATTTTTTCTAAAAGTAAAACTTTCAACCCTTTTTCGGCTGCAGTTCCTGCGCCTATCAATCCTGCCGCACCTGCACCTGCAATTACCAAATCGTAAGTCCGCATGTTATGCTTTTGATTTATTTAAAACAAACAGAAAGGAAATCAATTTTAAACACAAAAATTCAATAAAAGCATGAAATATTATCAAAAAAACATCAGATATCTGCATGTTTTTATAATGTTTCACCGTAATTTTTATGCGTTTAATTTTGTATTTCCAAATTGTTATTTGATGATTCGCAAAATTTAATATGCTATATTTGCTTCGACTAATAACTCTTTTGCCAGATTAAGTATTGTCGGGTCATCAATCGAAACAATTCCTCCATCGGGTCCCTGTTCAAAATGAATACCGATAGCATTTCCTTCGTAATGTTTTCCCCCAAAATAATTACGAACGGTTTCGACATTTATTCCTAATTTGTCTGCAATTTTTTGTGAACTGCCGCTTGGCAGTGCATCTTTTATCCTTCTTAACTCATTGAAGGTCATTGTAATCTTCTCCATGGCTATGCTGATTTGATTAAAATTTGTTTAATTTTTTTTACCGAAGATAAATCATTTTTTTCATTCTACAAAATAAATTATTTTTTTTAACCTTTTTATCGAATAGATGACAAAATCTCTCGGCAGATTTTTTTTGACGAAATATTGATTTTATCACATGCTTGTGAATATTTGTATAAATTTGCAAAAATAATTCTGCAAAATGAATAAACACAAAATAATAATTGGAATAACAGGCGCAAGCGGACAGATATATGCAAAAACACTGCTTGACATGCTTGACATGCATCATTCTCAGTTTGATGAAATTGCAACTGTATTTACGAACACAGGCAAACAGGTTTTTGATTACGAAACAGGAGAAAATATAAATCAATATAAACACATTAATATTTACGAAAACGATGATTTGTTTGCACCTTTTGCTTCGGGTTCATCGAATTACGATACTTTGATTGTCGTTCCGTGTTCAATGGGCATGCTTGCACGCATTGCAAACGGATATGCAGGAGACCTTATTTCACGAACGGCAGATGTGATGCTCAAAGAACGTAGAAAACTGATTGTCGTTACTCGCGAAATGCCATTTAATTTGATACATATTCGCAATATGGAACAGATAACGCTTGCAGGTGGAATTATTTGTCCTGCATCGCCTTCGTTTTACAGCAAACCGCAGTCTGTGGATGATGTTGTAAAAACCGTTGTTGAACGGATATTGCGCATGTCGGATATAAATATCGAAGGTTACAGATGGAATGGTAAATAAAGTTATACACAGATTTTAAATATCCTGTTTGCCCTGACGGCAGATAAAAATATTACCGAAATGCGTTGTTGCTTTAAAAATATTGTTAAGTCGAATTATTAAATAATAAGACATTCAAATCATATACAAAATGCACGTAATTTTGCAAATCGGATATACAATATTTATAATTTTAATTTGTTATTCTCAGTTCTTTTTTTTATTTCAAACAAAGTGATTACCTTTGTACCCTGTAAACAATTTAAATGTAAGGAATGTCAAAGGTAAAAGTTTCGGCAATATCATATCTCAACACAGTTCCGTTTATTTACGGACTGCAAAACTCATCAATAATGTCAAAAATTGACATTACTTTTGATGTGCCGTCAACCTGTGCTAAACGCCTGCAAAACAATACTGCCGACATAGGAATTGTGCCTGTTGCGATAATTCCTTCGTTACCGGAATATCACATAATAAGTAATTTCTGTATCGGCTCAACCGGTAAAGTGCGAACTGTCGCTTTGTTTTCAAATTCAAATATTGATAAGATAAAAACAGTATATCTTGATAATGATTCACGTACATCGGCGCTGCTGGTGCAGATTTTGGCTCATAAATACTGGAAAATTACAGCCGAATTTAAATCTCTTGATGCGTTATGGTATGATGAAGAAAATGCAGGATTTATGCTTATAGGCGATAAGGCGTTTGAAGCCGAAAAACGTTTCAAATATTCGTTTGATTTGAGCGATGAATGGCATAAATTCAAAAAAATGCCTTTCGTATTTGCCGCATGGACTGCAAACAAAAAACTTGATGAAGATTTTTTATGCGAATTTAATGCCGCACTTGCTTTCGGTATTAACAATATTCCCAAAGCCATAGAAATGCAAAACAACGGAATAGACAAAAAAACGGCAATAGAATATTTTGAAAAAAATATAAGTTTTGAATTTGATTCATTAAAACGGCAGGGACTGACGGAATTTTGGAATCTTGCGCTTGAAGAAATAAAACACGACCGAGTCCGATGATTTTTTAACCGTAATATTATTGCATTGATGCAAATTAATCGAAAGTATAAACGTAAAAATAAAAATCATGGTCTCTATTTACTACAAAACACAAAATATAATAATACAAAGCGCAGACATAAAAACTCTGCACGAACAGGACAGCAGCAATATTATCTGGATTGACCTGAACGACCCTACTGGTGATGAAAAACGGGAAGTGGAAACTTTTTTGGGAACCGAAATACAAAGTCGCGCGCAAGCCGAAGAAATAGAAAGTACATCTCGATATTTTGAAACTGAAAACGCAATTTTTGCAAATACAAACTTTCTTATTTCACAGCCCGAATCGTTTATTTATGATACCGTTTCATTTACATTGTGCAAAGATATACTGATAACATTGCATAATTCAGATTTGCGAACGCTTACCGAAACAGGTCGCAAACTTCAGCGAAATCCGCAACTCATACCCACAGGATTTCACCTGATGATAGCAATACTCGAACAGCGAATTGACCTTGACGCCGATATGATTGAAGGCATAGCAAAAGAAATTGCTTACATGAGTAAACAAACAGGTTTGGGTGAAAAAGTTGATGAAGAACAACTGCTGTACATCAATCAAATGCAGGAAAACACAATGCTTATACGCGAAAATATTATTGACAAACAGCGAGTTATTTCAAGCATTTTGCGAAGCAATAAATTTCCTCACGACCTGTATCAAAAACTGAATTTTATGATTAAGGATATAAATTCGCTGATAAATCACACCGATTTCAGTTTTGAACGTTTGGAATATCTGCAAAATACTCTGCTCGGTCTTATCAATATAGAGCAGAATAAAATAATAAAAATATTTACTGTAGCAACAGTTATATTTGCTCCGCCTACGCTTATTGCAAGCATATACGGAATGAATTTTAAAATAATTCCAGAATTTGACTGGGTACTTGGTTATCCGTTTGCAATCGGGCTTATGATTACTGTATCGTTGATAATTCTGTGGTATTTTAGAAAAAAGAAATGGCTGTGATAAATATTTTGAATTGGAAAA
>JAIRRX010000095.1 GCA_031255755.1 Prevotellaceae bacterium
AATAACAGAAATAAACAACTTGTAATAATGTAAATTTCAATTCCATTATCCGCATTGTAAACTGTTTGCAAAAATTGAATTAATAATGATATGTTTATTGATTAAATTTCTTCAAAAAAACAGTTTTTAGATATTTGGTATTATCGCAAGCATTGCACTATTGAAAACATAACATTTGAAAACCTGTTAAGTTTAATAATTGCTTGGTATGACGTCATTGCGAACCCGCAAGGGTGAAGCAATCCAGATTTTGCATTAGCCTTTCTTTTTTATGGTTTGCTTCGTCATTCGCTACGCTCATTCCTCGCAATGACGGCTTGTTTCGATTGATTCGCTGACGCTCGCAACGCCGTACCCAAAAACCACATTATTTATATCGTATTTTGAAGCGAGTTTTTGATTGTAACCAAAAAATCGATTTAAAATAATCAAATATCAACATAGAATATTAAAAATTACTAACTTTGTCGCATTGTAAATAATTTACTAATTTTAAAATATAATTATGAAAGTAAAATTTAACATCATTGCAATACTGGCTTTGGTATGTGCAATAGTTTCGTGCAGCACGAAAAAAGATTATGAAACTGTGAAAAACGACCCGATTAAGGCTCGTATTTACACGTTGGACAACGGTTTGAAAGTTTATATGGCTGTGAACACAGAACAGCCTCGAATTCAAACTTACATTGCAGTAAGAGCAGGCGCAAAAAATGACCCTGCCGAAACCACAGGACTGGCTCATTATTTTGAACATTTGATGTTTAAAGGAACACAAAATTTCGGAACTACAAACTATGAAGCCGAGAAACCACTACTCGATGAAATCGAAAATCTGTTTGAAATATATCGAAACACAACAGATGACGCAGAGCGTAAAACGCTTTACAGTAAAATTGACAGCATTAGTTACGAAGCATCAAAAATTGCAATTCCTAACGAATACGACAAACTGATGTCAGCGATAGGAGCCAACGGAACAAATGCCTATACAAGTTATGATGTTACCTGTTATACAGAAGATATTCCGAGTAATCAAATTGAAAACTGGGCGAAAATTCAAGCGGACAGATTTGCAAATGTAGTAATTCGCGGATTTCATACCGAACTCGAAACTGTTTATGAAGAGTATAATATCTCTCTGACAAGAGACGCTCGCAAAATTTCTCAAAACATACTCGCAGGTCTGTATCCAAATCATCCTTACGGAACGCAAACCGTACTCGGAACTCAGGAACAGCTTAAAAATCCGTCTATCATCAACATCAAAAACTTTTACAAACAGTGGTATGTTCCGAACAACATGGCGATATGCCTTTCTGGCGATTTCGACCCCGATGAAACAATCAATATCATCAAAAAATATTTCGGTGAACTGAAACCTAACGAAAATCTGCCCAAACTTGAAATTAAACCCGAAGAACCAATCACAACACCTGTTGTAAAAGATGTGATTGGCGTTGAAGCCGAAAGAGTTGCTCTTGCATGGCGGCTCGACGGTGCAAACAGCGAAGACGCCGATTTGGCGGAAATCGCAGCAAGTATTTTGTATAATGATAAAGCAGGATTGATAGATATTAACCTTACGCAACAGCAAAAAATTCTGAATGCCTACGCATATAACAGTATGCTTAGCGATTACGGAATGTTGTTGATGCAGGCAATGCCCAAAGAAGGTCAAACGCTCGAAGAAGCCAAAGATCTGCTGCTTGCCGAAATTGCAAAACTCCGCAACGGCGATTTTGACGAAAAATTACTGAAAGCAGGTATAGACAATTATAAATTGCAAATAATGCAGTATCTGGATTCAAACTACGGACGCGCAGACATTTTTGTAGATGCTTTTATCAATGGTGTTGACTGGGAAAAACAGGTTAATATTATCAACCGTCTGGAAAAAATCACGAAAGATGATATTGTAAAATTTGCAAACGAAAAGTTCGGCGATAACAATTATGTTGTTGTTTATAAACGTCAGGGACAAGACCCGGACCAGAAGAAAATCGACAAACCGCAAATTACAACTATCGCAACAAACAGAGATGCATCAAGTGATTTTTTGAAGGAAATACAGAACTCGCAGGTGAAAGCTATTGAACCCGTTTTTGTTGATTTTAATAAAGATATGGAACAAACTTCGGCAAAAGCGGATATTCCTGTACTGTACAAGAAAAACGAAACTACCGAACTGTTTACTCTGGAATATGTTTTTGAAACAGGAAGCAACAGCGATGCTACAATAGGAACGGCTTTTCGCTATCTTGACTATCTCGGCACGAGTACAAAATCTCCTGAACAAATCAAAGCCGAATTTTACAGTATCGCATGTTCGTTCAGCGCAAGCGTGCAGTCTGAAAGATCTTATATAGGCATTAGCGGACTGAGCGAAAACATGCCGAAAGCAATGGAACTTATGGAAGAACTTATAAGCGAAGCGCAGCCTAATGTTGAAGTTCTCGAAAATTTGAAATTCGACATGCAAAAGTCGCGCAAAGATTCAAAACTTAGCCAAGGTTCCAACTTCTCGGCTCTGCAACGTTATTTGATTTACGGATACGATTACATAAAAAACACAACACTGTCAAACGATGCACTGAATGCGCTGAAATCGGAAGATTTACTCGCAAAAATCAAAGACTTGACAAACAAAGAACATTCGGTACTGTATTACGGACCAATGGCAAGTAAAGAAGTTGTTGAAATGATAAATAAATATCACAAAACGCCAGAAACGCTTGTTGCCATTGCCGAGAAAATAGAATCTCAACCTGTAGCAACTCCCGAAAATAAGGTTTTTATTGCTGAATATGATGCAAAAAATACTTATTACATACAGTATTCAAATCGCGGCGACAGGTTTGACGTGGCAAATGATGCCGACATCGCCATGTATAACGAATATTTCAGCGGCGGCATGAATTCCATTGTATTTCAGGAAATGCGCGAAGCACGCAGTCTGGCGTATTCGGCAAATGCATATTTAAGAGCACAGAATAAAGCCAGCAAACCTTATGCGTTTTATGCTACCATTATATCTCAAAATGACAAAATCTCAACAGCGATAGATGCTTTTGCTGAAATCATAAACAATATGCCCAAAAGCCCGACGGCATTTGATATTGCCAAACAGTCGCTTTTGCTGCGTTTATGTACCGAACGCACAATAAAAGATGACGTGCTTTGGCTTTACATGCAAACAAAAGATATGGGAGTTAACTATGACAGAAACAAAGTTATTTACGAAAAAGTGCAAAACATGACGCTTGATGATGTTAATGCATTTCAGGAAAAATGGATAAAAGACAGAACATATCATTACGGAATATTAGGCAACTCAAAAGAATTGGATTTGAATAAAATCCGTCAACTCGGCGAAATTAGATTCCTGAAACAGGAAGCAATATTCGGATATTGATATAACGAAAAATGAAGAACGATTAATATAGCGCACCATTGCGTACTGCAAAAAGAAGCCCCCACTATTGTGGGGGCTTGGCTTTTTTGCAAGGGCGTCATTTGCTTCGCTCATTTCTCACATTGACGCACTACATTATAAATTATTTCCCGAAAAGGGCTAATAAAAAAATCTCCGTGTAAACGGTGAAAACAATTCACGAAAAATACACGGAGAATTTCAAATATATATACGGCTATATTTTATTGCTGTATATCGGGATTTCCATAATTGCCGCTGATAATTCCTCCTGTTTGATTAAACGTTGCGCCGTATTGTGATACAAAAACGCCGCTTCCGCCACCGTCAGGGGCTGTATTCTCTGTGATAGTTCCGTTTGTCATGTTAAAATTTCCATACCCTGTTACGTGTACGCCGCCGCCATTGCTGCTTGCTTTATTACCGTTAATTTTACCGCCACTCATATTAAATACGCCATAGCCGTTAACGAAGATGCCACCGCCGGTATCGGTTTTTCCGTCTGTGCCGTTATTGGTTATAGAACCGCCGACCATAGTGAATGAACAGTAGCGTTCAACAAAAACTCCGGCGCCTCCTGTCGATGCTGTTCCCTGTGTTTGGCAGTCGCTAATTGTACCGCCGTTCATTAAAAATGAACTGTGCTGACTGTCCTTGTCTTCGGAAATATAAATGCCACCGCCGTAAAGCGCTTTGCACTGTTTGATATTTCCGCCTGTCATTGCGAGAGAAGATTTTTCGATAAAGACACCGCCGCCGTACAGTTCATTGCTTGCATGTGTGTTGCCATTGATGAGCGTGATATTGTCGGCAATGGTTACGTTGTTATTCATAACGTATAATACTCGTGCGCTGTTGTTTGCATCCAAAATGCCTCCCGAAGCGCTGCCGCGAAGCACGACAGGCGGATATTGACCCACTCCTGTGATGCTTACCAGACTTTTATTTAAGAGCGAGCCTTCAGTTGTCGGCGTGATTGTACCGTTTACTACAATGACCGCTTTTTTATTATTAGCAAAACTGTTGTTTGATTTTGCCGTTCTTATCTGAGAAAGAGCATCTTTCATTTTTTGCGCTGTTCCGGCGGGAGAACCTTCCGCATTAGTTGAAGTTGATATAAACCATGTTATAGTTGCTGTTGGATTTGTTGCAATAACGGTAACTGTACATGTTGCCGTTTTTCCGCCGTCAACGGTAGTAGCGGTGATAATTGCCGTACCGACAGATTTTGCCGTTACGTTACCGTTTGCATCTATTGTTGCGATGTTCGTATTGTCTGACGACCAGTTTACATTTTTATCGGTAGCATTTTGCGGTAATATATTCGCTGTAATTTGAGCAGTACCGTTTACTGACAGACTTATTGTAGTCGGAGTTAGAGTTATTCCAGTTACTGAGATTGTTGCTGCTTTAACAATAACGGTACAACTGTCTTTTTTGCCTCCGTCAGCAGTAGTAGCAATAATAAATGTTGTTCCTGTAGCCACTCCTGTTACCAAACCGCTGCTGTTTATTGTTGCTATATTACTGTTATCCGATGACAAACTGACCTTTTTGTTGGTAGCATTATCAGGTATTACTACAGGAACAAGTGTTATACTGTTTCCTGCG
The DNA here is from genome assembly GCA_031255755.1 of Prevotellaceae bacterium. GTDB lineage: Bacteria > Bacteroidota > Bacteroidia > Bacteroidales > UBA932 > JAIRKV01. Next base: position 5,045 of record JAIRRX010000095.1, read on the forward strand.
ATTAATGAAACGGTATCTTCATTAAATGTTACGCCCGTTACGGGTACGATTCTGTTTTCATTGACTTTTTGGCATGATGCCGATGCAATACATACCATTGCCGATAGCATAATTACTTTTAAAATTTTACTTTTTTTCATCACTTCATCTATTTAAATTATAGTTATCTTCCTATCATATATTCATCTAATGCCTTATAAACGGCTTCAGCCTGTATAACTGTCAATATTAACTGTACGTAACTTTACTTATCTGAAAATATTCTGATTTTCGTAATAATACAATATTAATTACAGACAGATTCGATGCCAAAGATATATATTCACTGTAACAGTCAACCACACCTGCCAATAATTTTTTCATATTTTAACTGTTATTGGGACTTTTTATAAATAATTTACACTGCATGCTAAAATATTTGCCTGATTGCTGATTACAGTTTTTGCTATTTGCAAATTCTTAAACATGAAATTTCATGAAACGAATTTAAATTAATACATTTGTTGCTGTAATTTATTTTACTTTTTAGATATTAAAATATTATGCTTTTTAATGAAATAATTTTTGGACCTGTAAACAGCCGCCGACTCGGCGTCTCGCTCGGAATTAATCTGTTGCCGACAGCAAGTAAACTCTGTAATTTCAACTGTATTTATTGCGAATGTGGATGGAATACTAAAACAGAAAACAAAAGATTTAATCTGCGAACCGAAATCAGAATAAATCTTGAATTGAAATTGAAGGCAATGAAAGATGATAATAAATATCCCGATTCGATAACATTTTCAGGCAACGGAGAACCAACAATGCATCCCGAATTTGCTGAAATCATAAACGATACAATCGCATTGCGAAACAAATATTCTCAGACATCCAAAATTTCGGTGCTGTCGAATGCAACAATGATTGAAAATGCCAAAGTTGCAGAAGCGCTGCTGAAAATAGATAATGCGATATTAAAACTGGATTCGGGAATTACTGGAACGGCAATGCTGATTAATAAACCGCAGTTCGCATATTCGGTTGATAAAGTAATTGAATGTATGCAAAAGTTCAAAAAACAAATGGTGTTGCAAACAATGTTTTTGCGCGGAATTTATGATGGACATAAAATTGACAATACAACCGAAACAGAAACAGTTGCTTGGCTTGATGCGGTAAAAAAAATCGACCCGCGCGAAATAATGATTTATACAATCGACAGAAAAACGCCGACAGACAGTTTGCAAAAAATAAGTTTTGACGAACTGGATAAAATTGCCGAAACCGCACGAAAATCAGGATATAAAGTGCATGTGGCAAAATAAGTTTTACATATCTTTGTTATAAATTAAATACTAATAAATGAAAACAGTTGTTCAAAGAGTATCGCAGGCATCTGTAACGATTGACGGCAAAGTAAAGTCGCAAACAGGAAAAGGGCTGATGCTGCTTGTAAGTTTTGAAGATGCCGATACTGTCGAAGATTTATCGTGGCTTGCTGCAAAAGTGTGTAAACTTCGTATTTTCGATGATTGCGAAGGCATAATGAATTTGTCGATAATGGATATAGATGGCGAAATGCTTATTGTAAGTCAGTTTACACTGCACGCATCAACAAAAAAAGGAAACCGTCCGTCTTATATAAAAGCGGCAAAGCCGGAAATTGCCGTACCGCTTTATGAAAAATTTATTGAAATCATTGAGTCGGAAGCAGGTAAAAAAGTAAAAACAGGAACTTTTGGCGCAGATATGAAAGTTGCTCTCATAAATGACGGACCCGTAACAATAGTAATTGACACAAAAAACAAAGAATGAAGTTTTTTAACTTCTGTTCAACAGTTATTTGCAAGTCGTTAAATAATAAACTTGACAATGCAAATATTTCATGGTCGGCAATTTTGTTGGTTGTAATTATTAATTAGCCCCGTTTCAACATCATTTATAATGTAGCGTTTTTTTCGTCATTGCGAACGAAGCAAACCAACCGCATAACGTCATTGCGAGGAATGACGATGCGTTTTCTGTTTTGCTTACGCCCTTTCTTGATTGGCTAACGCCGAACTCCGCTACGCTTCGGTTGCTTCACCCTTGCGGGTTCGCAATGACGGGCTATTGTCTGTTATTTGCTTGCGCCCTTGTGATTATAAACAACAATAACAGCCCTTTCAGGCAAAAGCAATCAAAACGAAGTGTTTTTAGTTTAATCTGTTTAAATAAGAAGTCTGTCAACAAATAAAATTCTTTACTGATGCGTATCAGTCGTGTTCGTATTCGCATTTTGTGTTTTCGGATTCAAATTCCAGTGTGGCATGGTCTATTCCTGCATCGCATAACAGCTGACGAATATTTGCCTTTACTGTTTCCATTCTGTCCATATCCGATAAAACTATATGGGCTGTCAGTGCGTTTTGCGTTGTACTTAAAGCCCAAATATGCAAGTGATGAATATCTTTTACGTCTGCATTTGACATAATAATTTGCTTGATATTTTCATAATTTATACCTGATGGAACGCCATCAATAGACAGATTTAGACTTTCGCGCAGCAAACTCCATGTTGAAAATACGATGACTGCCGCTATAATCAATCCTATAATAGGGTCAATCATATACCAGCCTGTCATCATTATAATAATTCCGGAAACTACAACTCCTACCGACACCAAAGCATCTGCCACCATGTGCAGATATGCTCCTTTTACATTAAGGTCTTTGTTTTTTTCGCGAACAAAAAACCATGCTGTTATTGCGTTGATTATTACTCCAACAGCGGCTGTCCATACAACAGCAACGCCGTTAATGGATTGCGGAGTTATAATTTTTTCTATACTTTCTACAACAATAAAAATAACGGCAATTATTAAAATTATCGCATTTACAAGCGATACGAGAACAGTAACTTTTTTATATCCGTAAGTATATTTTTTACTTGCGTGAGTTTTTGCCAGTCTAAAAGCAAGCATTGCCAACACAAGACTTACAACATCGCTAAGGTTATGTCCTGCATCCGACAGTAATCCTACCGAATCATACAAAAATCCCATAATAAATTCAACAACTACATAAGTAAGGTTGAAAATTATTCCGAACATGAAGATTTTGTTAAGCGAAATTGCCGAACGCTGATTGTGATTTGAATGATTATGATTGTGCATGTTATTTATTTTTTATAATTAAGACAATAATATAAGGCTGACAGCCATGATTAACATTCCCGATACCAAACCAAAAATAGAAACGTGATGTTCTCCATATTCGCGGGCTGCGGGCAACAGTTCATCGAATGAAATAAAAACCATAATTCCCGCAACTGTGGAAAATACGCATCCCATAACAACAGGCGAAATAAAAGGCATAAGAATCAGATATGCAAGTATTGCGCCCACAGGTTCGGCTAATCCCGATAAAAACGACAGGGAAAATGCCTTTTTTTTGTTCTCGGTAGCATAATATATGGGAACTGAAATTGCAATTCCTTCGGGAATATTATGAATGGCTATTGCAACCGCTATGGCAATCCCAAGAGTAGGATTTTCAATGGCGGCAACAAATGTGGCAATTCCTTCCGGAAAGTTGTGTATTCCTATTGCAAGCGCTGTTATCATTCCCATACGCATCAGCTTTGCGTTTTGAGGAGGCGCAATATTCATGCTTTCTACGGAACGCACTTCATGCGGATTTTCAACGGAAGGAACAAAACGGTCGATAATTCCTATTAACAACATACCTCCGAAGAAACATAAAACCGATATTATAATTCCCATTTTTGTGCCGAAATTTTCAGGTTTGGATAACACAATTTGCGCTTGATCAAGCAGTTCTACAAACGAAACGTAAATCATAACGCCTGCGGAAAGCCCAAGCGAAAACGACAAAAAACGCCTGTTTGTGCGATGCGCAAAAAATGCTATTGCACTTCCAACGCCCGTAGCCAGTCCTGCAAAGAGGGTCAATATAAATGGTATTAAAATGTCTGCCTGCATTTTTAGAACAAATATTTTGTAAAAATACAAAAATAATTCACCTGCAAAAAATATTTTTTAATTTAATTAGGGAATGATTGTTGCTTTGCACTCTAAAAACTATTTTTCAAAAGTTTAATTAAGAATTTTCGCTGTTTTGATTTTTGTCAAACTGCTCCTGCGCTTTTTTAAAGCCTGTTTTCAGATAGGGAAAAATTGCCGAAGCAAATTTTTCTATCGGACTGTAAAGTAATGATTTGTTTATATGTTTTTCAGGCAAGAAATGAAATGATTTATTTAAATTACCTGCAAGTAAGAGAATAATACTCAATGCAAAAACAATTTTTATCACAGAAAAGAGTATTCCTAAAATTCGATTTATAAAACCCATCATTGCAACCTTTACAACCAGATGCAAAAATTTACCAAGAATAACTACCAATCCCCATACTATTACAAAAGTAATTATAAAGGCTAATGTGTTTATGATAATCGGGTCGGCAGCAATAAATGATGAAAATTTATTTGCCAGCCAAAACGATGTCTTATAAGCGGCAAAAGCGCCGATTAACATTGCCAACAGACTTGAAATCTGTATTATAAAACCTGTCGAAAATCCGCGTACAGCAGCCCAAATAATAATTAATACAAATATAATATCAAAATAATTCATTTCTTTGTGATTTGAAAAACACGTAAAAGTACTATTTAAATTTAAAATAAGAGTTCTGTTTATAATATTTTTGCAAAACCTGTTCGGTCATTACTTGCAACTTAAAGTAAAAAAATACGGATTTAAACAAAAAGTCGGTTATATTTGCTAACGGAACATCATCAGATAAAAACTTAACCGTATCTATTTGCTATTTTGGCAAAAAACATGTAACTTTGTCAGTTGTAATGATTATTACACAATATTTCAATTTGATTATAACCATATTATGACAATAGATATACAACAGGTTAAACAGCGATTCGGAATCATCGGCAACAATCCAGAACTGAACAGAGCTTTGGATATTGCCTGTCAGGTTGCGCAAACGGATTTGTCGGTGCTTATTAGCGGCGAAAGTGGAGTGGGGAAGGAGTTTTTTCCGCAGGTAATACACAATTCAAGTTTGCGCAAACATAACAGATATATTGCCGTAAATTGCGGCGCAATTCCCGAAGGTACTATTGATTCCGAACTTTTCGGGCATGAAAAAGGTTCGTTTACCGATGCAAAAGAAACTCGCAAAGGTTATTTTGAAGTTGCCGATAAAGGTACGATTTTTCTCGATGAAGTTGCCGAACTGCCGATGTCAACACAGGTAAGGTTGTTGCGCGTACTTGAATCTGGCGAATTTATGAAAGTCGGTTCGTCTGTGGTTCAAAAAACAGATGTCAGAATGATTGCGGCAACAAATGTAAATTTACCGCAGGCAATACAAAACGGACGTTTTCGCGAAGATTTGTATTATCGTTTAAACACAATTCCTATAAATATTCCTCCGCTGCGAGAGCGTAAGGATGATATATATTTGCTGTTCAGAAAATTTGCAAGCGATTTTGCCGAAAAATATAAGATGCCTGTTATTTCACTGACTGATGACGCCCGTATTTTGCTTGAAAATTATGAATGGAGAGGAAATATCAGACAATTAAAAAATATTACCGAACAGTTATCAATAATCGAAGAAGCACGCGAAATTGACGAAAATACATTATCTCACTACTTGCCGGATCAGTCATCAACGTTGCCGATAATTTTCGGAAGAAACAGCAACGCACATTCATTTGATACCGAGCGTGAAATTCTTTATAAAATACTGTTTGACATGAAAGCAGATATTAACGAACTGAAAAAAGTAGTTCACGATTTAAGCATCGGGCGCGTAGCAACATATTATCCAACTGATGTTAACAGTGATTTTGCTCAAACAAATATTGTAACATCAACAAATTCTGCAGCAGGAAACATCATGTCAAAGCACAAAAATATTACCGAAACCGAAGAAATTGTCGATGAACCGCTTTCAATTAACGAAAAAGAAAAAGAACTGATACGCAAAGCCCTTGAAAAACACAGCGGCAGACGAAAACAGGCGGCACAGGAACTCGGAATTTCCGAACGTACGCTTTACAGAAAAATAAAAGAAAATAATATTTAAAATTATTAAAATGAAAAAGCATCAAATAAAAACATATCTGGCATTAGCTTTTTTTGCATGCGTAATAACAACTTCATGCGGAATTTATTCGTTTACAGGCGCATCGTATGGAGCGGCAAAAACAGTTAGCATTGATTATTTTCAGAATATTGCGCCTATTGTAATTCCTACGCTCAGCAATACATTCACCGAAGCGCTGAAAGAAAAGTTTGTCAAACAAACGCCGCTAACTCTTATTACAAAAGATGCCGACCTTTCGTTTGAAGGCGAAATTCGAGATTATTCGGTAAGTTCTATTGCTGTAACGGCAGAAGAAATTGCTTCTCAAAACCGACTGACAATCAGAATACATGTAAAGTTTACCAACAAACTTGATGAAAAATGGAGTTTTGACAGAGATTTTTCTGCTTATGAAGATTTTGACAGTGCGCAAAGTTTGAACAGCGTTCAGGATAATTTGATAAAATTAATTGTTGATAAACTTATTGAAGATATTTTTAACGCATCAGTTGCTAACTGGTAAAAATTATGAACGCATCCAATTTAATATCAATAATGAAGATGGAATATAAACCATCCGATAAATGTGTGAGAACATTGCAAAAAATGCTTGCCGACAAACCGTGGTTTGCTATCGGACAGCAACTGCTGGCGCAGGAAATTCAACGTCTTGACCAAAATGATTTTGAAAATTATTTGACCAAAGCCGCAATTTACAGCATAAATCGCAAACTTCTATATGACAGGCTGTTCTGTTCAACTGATAATAAAAACAGTTATGCTGAATTACAACCTTTTGAAACAACTGACGAAGAACAGTCAGACACAGAACAAATAATTGAAAACGAAACAATATTTGATTATCCTGTTGTTGATTATTTTGCAACCCAAAATGTTGAAACACATGAAACATCCGAAGATATAGTTGATAAATTTTTGTCGTCACCGCAAAAATTGTCAATAGAGCCTGCAAGTAATAAAAATGAAAATTTAGAAACCATTGAAAATATAAACACAGAGCCATTTATAGACGATGACTTTGTAACCGAAACTTTGGCAAAAATATATGCCGAACAAGGTTATATTTCAAAAGCAATTGAAGTTTATGAAAAATTAAGTTTGCAGGATTCAAAAAAAAGTGCTTACTTTGCAACCCTTATTGAAAATTTAAGAAAAAGAAATTAAAAATCAAAAATAAACAGGCAATGTACACAATACTTATTGTTTTAGCAATAATTGTCAGCATTCTTTTAGTATTTATAGTGCTGATTCAGAATTCAAAAGGCGGCGGACTCGCTGCAAATTTTGCTTCCGGAAATCAAATTTTCGGTGTGCGTCAAACAGCAGATACACTTGAAAAAGCAACATGGTATTTGTCAATAACTCTTGGTTTGCTTTGTATTTTTGCTACGCTTTTTCCTCCTTCAAGAGATTCGGTTGGTAGAGCAACAGAATCATCCATTCAACGAAGCAGTGAAGGAATGATGCAAAATCCTGCGGCACAGCCCGGATTTGGGA
>JAIRRX010000092.1 GCA_031255755.1 Prevotellaceae bacterium
TTTTACGTTGCAAAATATTGGCGCTTTTGTCGAATTTTTAAAAGATTCAATTTATCAAACTCTCTGCCCGATTGCTGTGAGATATTACAAAAAATAAACCAACAAAAAAACATGATTGCGCATGAGTGCAATAAAGAGTTGTTTTTAAAATTATATTTGTGCTATTTCAATATTTTTTACCAAATTAGTTGTATTGTAATATTTTTTATTACCTTTGCGCCCAATTTTAACAAACGTTTGTTTAGTATTTTCTTGATAAAATTCTTATAAGGCTTACCGCCTTTCGCTTTTGTGGGATTACACGTTTTGGATAACAACAATTTTAATTATACAAATCAAAACTCTTACTATAATATTTAATTATAGATGCAGAATCTTCGAGCCGATACAAATCAAGCGTGTAAACACTATTTTTTATGACAACTTTTGAAAATTTGGGATTGCGTAATGAGATAATTACTGCGGTTGACTGTTTGGGTTTTGAAAACCCGATGCCCGTACAGGAACAGGTAATCCCGTTTGTAATGAACGAAACGCGCGATTTAATTGCACTCGCGCAAACAGGAACAGGAAAAACGGCTGCATTCGGCTTGCCCCTGTTAAACATGATTGATAACACAAAAAAACAAATTCAGGCTTTGATACTGTCGCCTACGCGCGAATTATGTATTCAAATTTCTAATGATTTGAAAAATTACGCACAGTACATGCATGCTACCAAAATCGTCCCTGTTTACGGGGGCGAAAATATTGTGTCGCAAATCAGACAGTTAGCCGAGCAACCTCAAATACTTGTGGCAACGCCCGGACGCTTGATAGATCTTATTAACAGAAAAAAAATCAAATTCGACAACGTAAAATTTTTAGTTCTTGACGAAGCCGACGAAATGCTTAACATGGGATTTCAGGAAGATTTGGAAACAATTTTGCAAAATGTTCCGGACGAAAGGCGTACATTGCTTTTTTCGGCAACAATGCCCAAAGAAATCGAACATATTGCGCAAAAGTATATGAATGAATCCAAATCAATTTCGATAGGCATACGCAATTCGGGCAGTGATAATGTAGAACACGTTTATTATAGCGTACAGGCATCAAACCGTTATGCTGCGCTTAAACGTATTGTTGATATAAATCCTGATATTTACGGAATTGTATTTTGTCGCACGCGACAGGAAACAAAGGACGTTGCCGAAAAACTTATGCGAGACGGCTATAATGCAGATGCGCTTCATGGTGATTTAAGTCAGCCGCAGCGCGATTCGGTAATGAGCAAATTCCGTATTCGTAACCTTCAAATACTTGTTGCTACTGATGTTGCAGCTCGCGGGTTGGATGTGAATGACCTTACTCATGTAATAAATTATAACCTTCCTGATGATGTTGAAATTTATACTCATCGCAGCGGACGAACGGGACGGGCAAATAAAAAAGGCATTTCTGTTTCTATTATTCATTCGCGTGAACATAAACGCATCAACGAAATAGAACGTATGGTCAAAAAGACATTCAAAAAAGAAGCCGTACCTTCCGGTCTGGATATTTGCAAACGTCAACTTTTTTACATGATAGAACGAATGGAACATGTACAGGTAAACGATGACCAAATCAACCAGTTCCTTCCTCACGTATTCAAAAAACTTGAATATCTGCAAAAAGAAGACGTAATAAGACGTTTTGTTTCGCTCGAATTTAACAGATTTCTTGATTATTATAAAAATGCTGCCGATTTGAATATTCCCGACAAACCAAATCATAACGAATCTAATAAATCACGCAACGGACGAAATCGCGAAAACAGCGGAAACAGAGAAAAAACATCAAAACGCGGACAGCGCATACGAATGAAAATAAATTTCGGAGCAAAGCAAAATGCTTCGCCTCGCTCTGTTTTAGGACTTATAAATGATACTACCAACGACAAATCAATAAATATAAGTAATATTGAAATATCAAATAAATTCACGTTTTTTGATGTTTTTGCCGACCAGTCAGAGCAACTTATAAATGCTTTTTACAGAAACAACAGAACGCCGTTTGTCATAGATATTGTCAAAGAAAATAAACGGCAACAGCAGTATCAAGACGCCGAATATAATTTTTATGAAAATGTACGTAAAAGTACAAGGTCAGCCAAATCGCAAAAAAGCAACATCAATAAACGCAAAAGAAAAAGAACAAGATATTAATGATTTCATGATTTGGTAATAGTTTAAAAAACTAAAAAATAACCATTTTCGGAACAGCCTTTATAATTTAGCTCGTCATTGCGAAGAACGCTTCAACAGTATTATGTCATTACGAGCGTTAGTGAAGCAACCGAAGCGGAACGTCATTGCGAACCGCGAAGCGGTGAAGCAATTCAGTGTTATTATTCTATCTTTTCTTTTTTTGGGATTGCTACCGCTATACGGGTTCGCAATGACGAAAACTACATTATAAATAATTTCCCGAAGAGAAAGAGTCGAATAGATAATGATAAAAACATTTTTTGCAGGATATGATTTTATGTCGTTCATGCTTGCAAGGCAACATAACACTAATCATAAAAAGAACCGCATACTTGATTGTATGCGGTTCCCGGATTTACACTGGTTATGTGTTGTTTTATGTCTGTGATTATTATCTTTATCGTAATGCCGCCTGTGCTGCTGCCAAACGCGCAATCGGCACTCGGAAAGGCGAACAGCTTACATAATTTAATCCTATGCGGTGGCAAAATTCGACAGACGAAGGCTCGCCTCCGTGTTCGCCGCAAATTCCGACTTTCAACTCAGGACGTACGCTTCTGCCTTTTTCTGTTGCCATTTGAACTAACTGTCCTACGCCATTTTGGTCAAGAACCTGGAACGGATCGACTTTCAGGATTTTCTTTTCAAGATAAATCGGCAGGAACGATGCTATGTCATCACGGCTGTATCCGAATGTCATCTGCGTAAGGTCGTTTGTTCCGAACGAGAAAAATTCGGCTTTGCTTGCTATGCGGTTTGCAGTAAGCGCCGCACGTGGAATTTCTATCATTGTCCCGACTTTATATTCTATTGTTTTGCCTGTTTCGTCAAATAATTTTTGCGCTGTTGCGCGAATAATTTTTTCCTGCTCAACAAATTCATAAAGAATACCTGTCAGCGGAACCATGATTTCGGGAACTGCTGTTATACCTTCGTTCTGTAATTCGAGTGCAGCGCCAAGTATTGCGCGTGTTTGCATTTCTGTAATTTCGGGATATGTATTTCCCAAGCGACAACCGCGATGTCCGAGCATTGGATTCGCTTCATGCAATGAGTTTACACGCTGCTGAATTTTTTTAAGAGATACGCCCATTGCATCTGCCATTTCCTGCTGACCTTTTTCATCATGAGGAACAAACTCGTGCAACGGAGGATCAAGTAAACGAACGGTTACAGGAAGATCATGCATGGCTTTAAAAATTCCTTTGAAATCCTCTTGCTGATACGGTAATATTTTTGCGAGCGCTTTACGGCGACCTTCGGCATCTTCTGCTAAAATCATTTCACGCATTGCCACAATCTTTTCTTCTTCAAAAAACATGTGTTCTGTGCGGCACAGTCCTATTCCTACTGCTCCGAATTTACGTGCAACCATTGCATCGTTGGGCGTATCGGCATTGGTGCGTACTTTTAAACGCGTATATTTATCGGCTAACGCCATCAATTCTTCAAAATCGGTATTCAATTCCGCTTCTTTTGTTTTTATCGAACCTAAATAAATATCGCCTGTCGAACCGTTTAATGATATATCATCACCTTCTTTAAGAACTATTCCGTCAACTTCCAAAGTTTTTTCTTTATAGTCAATTTTCAATGTCCCTGCGCCAGAAACACAACATTTACCCATTCCGCGTGCAACAACAGCCGCATGAGATGTCATTCCGCCGCGAGCGGTAAGTATTCCCTGTGCTGCTGCCATGCCAGCCAAATCTTCCGGCGATGTTTCGATGCGAACCATTATAACTTTTTCACCGCGTGCAGCCCATTCGGCAGCGTCATCTGCACTGAATACTATTTTTCCTGATGCTGCGCCCGGCGAAGCTGCCAAACCTTTTGCAATAACTTTTGCCTGATCAACGGCTTCCTTGTCAAAAACAGGATGAAGCAGTTCATCGAGTTTATTAGGTTCACAGCGCAAAATGGCTGTTTCTTCATTAATAATACGCTGATGCAGCATGTCAATAGCAATTTTTACCATTGCTGCGCCTGTGCGTTTGCCGTTACGTGTCTGCAAAAACCATAATTTACCTTCCTGTACGGTAAATTCCATATCCTGCATGTCTTTGTAATGATTTTCAAGTTTTGTTTGCAGAGTATTCAATTCTTCATAAATATGAGGCATTGATTCTTCCATTGATGGATATTTTTCAGCTCTTATTTCTTCGGAAATTCCTGCAAGTTTTGCCCAGCGAAGCGAGCCTTCTTTGGTAATCTGCTGCGGAGTACGAATACCTGCCACAACATCTTCTCCCTGTGCATTTATAAGATATTCGCCTACAAAAATATCTTCACCTGTTGCAGCATCTCGACTGAATGCAACGCCAGTAGCCGATGTTTCTCCCATGTTTCCAAATACCATTGCCTGAACGTTAACTGCTGTTCCCCATTCTGCGGGAATACCTTCCATTTTTCTGTAAAGAATAGCGCGGTCGTTCATCCAACTGTCGAATACGGCGCAAATTGCACCCCACAACTGTTCGTATGAATCATTGGGAAAATCTTTGCCTGTTTGATTTTTAACCGCAGCCTTGAATTTTGTTACCAATTCTTTAAGGTCGTCAACCGACAGTTGAGTATCAAGTCTTACACCTTTTTTTTCTTTCAAGTCTTCAATAATTTGTTCAAAAGGGTCAATATCCGTTTTGTTCACAGGTTTCATTCCGAGAACAACATCGCCGTACATTTGTACAAATCGGCGATATGAATCCCATGCAAAGCGAGGATTTCCCGTTTTACGTGCAAGACCTTCAACAACTTGGTCATTCAAGCCAAGATTTAAAATAGTATCCATCATACCGGGCATTGAAGCGCGTGCTCCCGACCTGACCGACACCAAAAGCGGATTTTCTACATCGCCGAATTTTGATTTCATCAATTCTTCAACGCCATGTATTGCTTGTTCAACATCTGCTTTGAGATCTTTTACAACCTCATCTTTACCTACTTCATAATATTCATTACATGTTTCGGTTGTGATTGTAAAACCGGGAGGAACAGGAACACCTATAAGGTTCATTTCGGCAAGGTTAGCGCCTTTGCCTCCAAGTAAATTTTTCATATCTGCTTTACCTTCGGCTTTGCCGTTACCAAAGGTGTAAACACGTTTTTTATCTGCCATTTTTTGTATTTTATTTAGATTATTTATTGTTTTTTAGAAAAATTATATTTTCAAAAAGTTTGCAAAGGTAAAAAAATAAATTGAAAGATATATAATTATCAAAATGAAAAGTACACAAATTCAAAAATTCAATGTTCGTTTTGATCATAAAATATTCAATAACATTATCATCCGTTACTTGTATTTTGATTTGATGTACATCACCGCAAAAAATACTGCGAGCAAAAAACGAGGTTTGAATAATTTATTAACAACTGCCAAAAACCGACATTTTGGCTATTTTCGCATCAAGGTTTATTCTTCACGCTTATCTTTTATACTCATCTTCGATACAGTGATTTACACACAGCCAAAATACTGTGTTAATAACTTTTTTTTTACAGTAAATTTTATATAATTACCTTTGTTCTGTAAAGATAAATTAAAATGGACTTGATACTTTCAATATTAGCTCTCGTTGGCTCTATCGGGCTTTTTCTGTATGGAATGATGAAAATGAGCGATGCTCTCCAAAAAGTTGCAGGTGAAAAAATGCGCAACATTTTAGCCTCAATGACGTCCAATCCTATAAAAAGAATACTTACCGGAGCATTTGTTACGTCTGTAATACAATCATCAAGCGCCACCACTGTAATGATTGTGAGCTTTGTAAACGCAGGATTAATGACTTTAACACAGTCGGTAGGCGTAATTATGGGAGCAAATATCGGAACAACGGCAACAGCATGGATTATTTCGCTGCTTGGATTTAAAGCCGATGTAGCCACTTTGGCGTTGCCAATCATAGCAATAGGCGTGCCGATGATGATGCTGAAAAGCAAACGCCGAAAAACAATGGGCGAGTTATTTATAGGTTTTGCCTTGCTGTTTCTTGGGCTGTCGTTTATGCAGGCAAACATGCCCGACCTCGGAAGCAATCCTCAAATAGTAGAATTTCTGAAAAACTATACGGACGGCGGAATGATGTCGGTTTTACTTTTTGTTGCGGTAGGAACAATACTGACAATAATAATACAGTCATCAAGCGCAACGGTAGCGTTGACTTTGATAATGTGTTCCAATGGCTGGATTACGTTTGACCTTGCAGCGGCAATGGTTTTGGGAGAAAATATAGGAACAACAATTACCGCAAACATAGCTGCAATGGTAGCCAATGTTTCTGCGCGGCGTGCTGCGCTGGCTCATACGGTTTTTAACGTATTCGGAGTTGTTTGGGTATTGATTTTGTATCATCCGTTTATAAATTTGGTAGCATATGTATCAAACGCCATTGGAGCAGGAAGTCCGTTTGAACAGGGAACAAATGTTACGGTTTCACTTTCTCTGTTTCATTCGCTGTTTAATATTACGAATACATTTATTATGGTCTGGTTTACCAAATACATAGTAAAAATAGTAACCAAACTCATAAAACAGAAAGAGACAGGAGAAGAAGTTTTCAGGCTGCGTTATATTACAACCGGCATGATGTCAACAGCGGCATTGTCGCTGCAACAGGCGAAACTGGAAATAAGCCTTTATGCCAAACGCTGTACGCGAATGTTTTTGATTGTACGCGATATGTTTAACGGTATAGAACCCGAAAAATTCGGAGAACAGTTTGCACGTATTGAAAAATATGAAGATATAAGCGACAGAATTGAAGTTGAAATAGCAAACTATCTTACCAAAGTAGCCGAAGGCGACCTGAGCGAACTTAATATTCATCGGGTTCAGGGAATGTACAGGATAATTGACGAAATAGAAAGTATTGCAGATTCGGCTTACAATCTTGCCCGAACATTAAAACGTAAAAACGAAAACAAGGTTGAATTTGACAAAACAATGAACAAAGATTTGAATGACATGTTCGATATTGTACAGAAAGCGCTCGACATAATGAACGATAATCTTGAAAAAGGATTTACACAGTTAAGCGAAATACATAACGCATACGAATGTGAAAAGGATATAAATGTAAGACGTTCGCAGTTCCGCGATAAACACATATTGAACCTCGAAGCAGGAAAATATACATACTCGGAAGGAACGGTTTATATTGACTTAATAAATGAAGCTGAAAAATTGGGCGACTATATCATAAACGTGTCGGAAGCAATTCTTGAAATCAGTCAGAGAAACGACATATAGCAGTCCGAAATTATTGCGCAGTATGACGCAACAGTTGAATTAAAATAAAGGTTGTTGTTTTCTTTTTTTATTTTTGTACTTTTGCAAAAAAATTGAAGATGCAAATTCTAAAATATACAGTATTAATTTTTGCAGCGCTGATGTTTGCAGGCTGTACCGATTTTAGCGATGTGCACATAAATATAGATAGCGGCAATATAAAAATAAATTCTGTAAAAGGCTCGCACTTCAAACTCAACATACCTGTTGAAATCGACAACCCTACGGCAAAAAAAATAGCGCTGAAAAAAATAAATATGGACGTTCGCAAAAACGGATATAACTTTGCGAAACTGGATATGAACGAAAAAATTGAAATCGCAAACAATACAAAAAAACTCTATACTGTTGTGCTTAACGGAAAAATAGTTGACCCGATGGGCGTAATATTTTCAGGTTTTAGTTTTAAAAATACGCCTAATGAGAAATATACGATAAACGGATTTATAAAAGCAGGAACAAAAACATTCAGCAGAAAAATAAAATTCAAAAACGCTGATTTTGAAACATTAATAAATTCATTTGAAAATAATAAAACACAAACAAAATAATTCATCATATATGAAAAATAAATTATTGGTATTGATATTATTCGGAACATTTGCAGTATATTCGGCAAAATCGCAGACATCCGAAACCGACTCCATATTTGTAAAGTTAGATTCGACATTTGTAAGTATAACAGACGAGTTGGAAGAATCATCGCAAGGCAGGATAAAAATAAATCAAAGCAAAGATATTTCCGAAGCGTTAACAATACACAGCGCCGCAAATTTTAAAAATCCTAAAATAGCAGGGTATCGTGTTTGCATATTTCGCGACAATAAGCAAAATTCTCGCGCCGTAGCATTGCAAACCAAGCATGATTTTAAATCCGCTTATCCTGACATTCCTGTATATTTGGATTATAAAACTCCTTATTTCTACTTGTATGCAGGCGATTTCAGAACAAAGGAACAAGCCGAAAAATTCAAACGCGAAATAAGCCTGATATATCCAAAATCATGGATAGTAAGCGAACCTAAAATAAATCTTCCATCCTTATGAGCGACCGTATAAAACACGAATGTGGCATTGCCTTGATACGTTTACGCAAGCCGCTTGATTACTATCAACAGAAATATGGGACATGGGCTTACGGTATTCAGCGATTGTATTTGCTGATGGAAAAACAGCACAATCGCGGACAGGACGGAGCGGGAGTTGCAAGTTTGAAGCTTAATCCGTATCCGGGTAAGAGTTATATTCACCGTTCACGCTCAAACGACAAATCACCGCTGAGCGATGTGTTTGATTATATAACAAATTCAATAAAAACAGATTCGGCAAATGCTGAAGATTCTGCATGGGCTAAAGAAAATTTGCCTTTTGCGGCAGAACTCTATCTCGGACACCTGCGTTACGGAACTTTCGGCGGCAATTCAATCGACCATGTGCATCCGGTGATGCGGGCAAGCAACTGGCTGGCGCGAAATCTGGTTGTTGCTGGTAATTTTAATCTCACAAACACCGATGAAATTTACAGTCAACTTTTGAATATCGGGCAGCAGCCGCGCGAAATTTCCGATGCGGTTACTATTCTCGAAGAAATTGGTTATTATTTGGACGAAGAAAACAACAGTATTTATGAAAAATATAAAACTCAAGGACTGACAAAAATCGAAGCGTCAAAACGTGTTGCTGATGAAATTGATATTGTAAATATTCTTAAACGCGCAACGCGGAGATTTGACGGCGGCTACGTAATTGCAGGAATGATTGGCAACGGCGATGCCTTTGTAATTCGCGACCCTAATGGGATTCGTCCTGCATTTTATTATGAAAACGATGAAATTATTGCCGTTGCATCCGAACGTCCTGTTCTTCAAACCGCTCTTGATGTTCGAACAAACGGCATAAAGGAAATACCTCGCGGAGCGGCATTAATTATTGATAAAGACGGAAATTGCAAAACCGAACAGATAATCGCCGCAGGCGAAAAGAAATCATGTTCATTTGAACGCATTTATTTTTCGCGGGGAACGGATAAGAGTATTTATCGCGAACGCAAAAAACTCGGTGAACTGCTTACAGATTCAATATTGAAAGCCATTGATTATGATTTGGATAATACCGTCTTTTCGTTTATTCCAAATACAGCCGAAACAGCATTCTTCGGAATGTTGAAAGGCATTGAAGATTTTATGCTTCGCGACAAGCAGCGGCAAATAATAGAATCGCACAAGCTGCTTAATTATGACGAACTTTGGAATATAATAACTCGTCGTCCGCGATACGAAAAAATTGCAGTTAAGGATGCCAAACTGCGAACATTCATTACAGCAGGCGAAGCGCGTACAAACCTTGTTGAACATATTTACGATATTACTTACGGCGTAATTCGGCGCAATCAGGATAATCTTGTAATTATAGATGATTCCATTGTACGCGGAACAACATTGAAACGCAGTATAATCAGTATTCTCGACAGGCTTGAACCTCGCAAAATAATTGTTGTAAGTTCCTGTCCTCAGATTCGTTATCCCGACTGTTACGGAATAGATATGTCAAGAATGAACGAATTTTGCGCATTTCTTGCGGCAATAGAATTGCTTAATGAGAGCGGCAAAGAACATATAATCGAAGATGTTTACCGTCGCTGTAAGGCACAGGAAAATCTTGGCAGGGAAGAAATAATAAATCATGTGAAAGATATTTATTCTTCTTTCACAGACGAACAGATTGCCGTTAAGATTGCACAAATGCTAACGCCTGAAAATGCCAAAGCCGAAGTTAAACTTGTATTTCAGTCGGTTGATAATTTACATGCTGCCTGTCCCGAACATACGGGCGACTGGTATTTCACAGGCAATTATCCTACGCCCGGCGGAAATAAAGTTGTAAACAAAGCCTTTATAAACTATTACGAAGGCAAAACAGAACGACCGTATTGACATTTTAATATACAACAATATACCTCTTTGGAACAGCATTACATAAATGCTGTTTTTTTGTCATTGCAATGCTGCAGCCCAAAACAACTGAAGCAAGAACGTCATTGCGAACCGCGAAGCGGTGAAGCAATCCAGTATTAACAATAAGTGTTATGGATAGAATAAGTCTAAATCGAAAGTCTGGATTGGCTAACGCCGAACTCCGCTGCGCTTCGGTTGCTTTGCTGTCCGCGCAATGACGAAAACTACATTATAAATAATTTCTCAAAGATATTTAATGCAATAATGTTGCAATAATAAAATATTATTGTAACTTTGTGGCATTAATAATTCTTAATAATATAAATTTTATGGAAAAACGAAGAAGAAATACCAAAACCAAACAAATGGTAATGAGCATTTTTGAAAATGCAAAATCGGCTCTTTGCCACGAAGATATTGTAAAACGCGTGTCGGGTGAAATTGACAGAGTTACCGTTTATCGAATATTACAAAGTTTTTGCGATGATGCAAAACTGCACAAAATTTCGGGCGAAAACGGAAAAACATATTACGCATTGTGCCATGACTGCGCTGTGGAACATCATAACGATAATCATTTGCATTTTCGCTGCATGAAATGCGATACCGTTACGTGTATCGGCGAACCTGTTGCCTTGCCCAAACTTCCGAAAGGATACAGCATATCGTCAATATCATATCTTATTTCCGGGTTTTGCTCGAAATGTCAGCCTGCAATCAAAGCATTATGCGTTATTTTAATGTTGTGCCTTACGCACGCAGGCATCGCACAAACTCAAATAAAAGTTGCCGACAAAGACACAAACGAGCCTGTTGCATTTGCAAATGTTTATTTTCCCGATACAAAAACAGGCACATATACTAATGAATCGGGAATTTTTTCAGTTAACACATCGGGGCAGTCGCTTTTTGTACAGATTTCATCAACAGGCTACAAAACATTTTTGGGAACACTGTCGCTGCAAAGCGAAAATCAAACTGTTTTTTTGGAACAGTCGATACATGAATTGCAGGAAATTACTGTTTCTGAAAATTCATCCCGATTGCAGGGCGAAAATGTAGTAAATGTTGAAAAATTGACTTTGAATAATAATGCCGAACTGCACGGATTTTCGCTTGCCGAAAAATTATCTTACACGGCAGGTATCAATAACTGGAGTACAGGCGCGGGAATAGGCAAACCTGTTATTCGCGGATTGAGCGGAAACCGTATTGCAGTATTTTCGCAGGGTATAAGAATTGAAAATCAGCAATGGGGAGATGAACACGGTTTGGGTCTTGACGAAAACGGATACGAGCAGGTAGAAATCATCAAAGGACCTGTTTCGCTTTTATACGGCAGCGATGCTTTGGGAGGCGTTCTTTATTTTGTAGATGAACGCTATGCAAAAGAAAACTCGGCAGAAAGCGTTTTAACTTCGGAATACACTACCAATACCAAAGGCTTCAGAAATACAGGCGCATTCAAATTATCAAAAAATCGTTTTCACCTTAATGTATTCGGCGGATATACTACTCACAAGGATTACACTGACGGTAATAAAGATTTTGTAAACAACAGCCGTTTTCGCAGCGGCGATTTCAAAACGGTACTGGGATATACGGGAAACAGGTTTATATCTTCGCTTAAATACAGTTTTTTGAATGAAAAATACGGTTTGACGGAAGATGAAGAAGATGGCGAACACGAAAACGGACGTAAACCATTGTCGCCTTTTCAGGATTTGACTACTCATTTAATAAGTTCCGAAAGTACATTGTTTTTTGACAATAATTCCAAACTGAAAATTGATATAGGATATATTTTTAACAACCGAAAAGAATTTGAAGATGATATTGCCGCACTTGATATGAATTTGAACACTTTGTCGTACAGCACAAAATGGCATTCGTCAAAAATACGCGAACGCCTTACTTTTACGGCAGGAAGTCAGGGTATGTATCAAACAAATAAAAACAGGGGCGAAGAAATTTTAATTCCCGATGCAGCCACTTTTGATATTGGCGTTTTTGCAATGCTTGATTTTCATTATTCCGAAAAAGCATACTGGATGGCAGGCTTACGTGTTGACGGACGGCATATTAGCAGCAAAGAACATGGCGAAGCCGATGAAGAAGATTATATACGGTCGTTTTCAAAATCGTATTTTGCATTTAATTTTTCAACAGGTATTTTTCAGCCTCTTACGGAAAAAACATCGTTTCGTGCAACCTTTTCGTCCGGTTTTCGTGCGCCCAACATGTTTGAACTGCTTAGCGATGGTGTTCACGAAGGAACCAACAGATATGAAACAGGAAATCCGCAACTCAAAACCGAAAACAGTTACCAGATTGATGCTTCCTTAACATACAGGTCAAAACATTTGGAACTGTTTGTAAATCCTTACTTCAATTACATTCGTGATTTTATTTATCTGCAACCGTCAAACATTGAAATTGACAATACGCCGGTGTATTATTACAGACAAAACAACGCATATTTGTATGGGGGAGAAGCAGGATTTCATCTGCATCCGCATCCGTTTGACTGGCTGCATTTGGCGGCTTCGTACGGCAATACTTTCGGACACAACAGAAATAATAATCTGCCTTTGATGCCTTCACAAAAAATAAATGCTACGGTCAGCGCCAATTTTGCATGGGAAAAAACAATAAAAAAGTTTTCAATTTATTTACAGAACATATATTCGTTTAAACAAAACAGCGTTGCAGATTACGAATTGCTTACTGCTGATTATTTTTTGCTTAATGCGGGTTTGACATTTGAATTGGCATGGAATAAACAGCGGTTGCTGATTAACATTGCGGCAAGTAATCTGTTGAATAAAACATATTACGACCATTTATCGCGTTATAAAACAGACGGAATTTACAGCATGGGACGTAATTTTAATGTTAAATTAAGCATTCCGTTGCAATGGAAATCGTAGAATAAAAACGGCAACAGACCATATATATCATCAAGGGCATAACGAAGTATAAAATATCCGAAATTGCCTGAATTAAATCTGATTACAAATATAGATTGTAAATATTATGCAAAAAATGACACGTGACATCCGTGAAAAGACACGTGTCATTTTTAAATAACATTCCTTTTCTCTTTAATATTATTTTCCCATTTTGTTAGTATTTTTGTTTTTAAACCAGCAATGTCTTATTTATTTTACAAATTTTATGCAATATTCGTTTTTTTTGGCAATGTTAATCTTTTATTTCCTTTTCGATTGATATTTTATTCTTATCTTTGCAGCCAAATTCGCAAATTTAAATTTTTAAAATAATTATATGCAAAACAAACTTCAGGAATTAACGGAAAAGTTATATAGAGAAGGACTGTCGAAAGGACAAAGCGAAGCGGAAGCAATTACGGCAAACGCCAAAGCCGAAGCAAAAAAGATTTTGGACGATGCCGTACGCGAGGCGGAATTGATAATCGAACAGGCAAACAAGTCGGCAGCCGAAGCAAAAAGAAATGCAGACGCTGAAATAATCATGGTTTCGCGACAGGTAATAGCGCAAGTCAAGCAAAATATTGAATCGTTAATTACCGCAAAAGCAATAACGCCTGCAACAAAGGCAGCCGTTGATGATATTGCATTTGTGCAAACGCTTATAAAAACGGCAGTCGAAAATTTTAAAGCCGACAACCGAAACGCAACAGAATTGAGCGTTTTATTGCCCGAAGCCAAACAAAAGGAGTTTGAACAGTTTATAAATACGGCTGCAATAAAACAACTCGGCGACAGCAAAACCGAATTTGTATTTTCAAGTCGCATAAAATCAGGCTTCAGAATTGCAGCAAAAGACAGTGGATATTATATAAGTTTCACCGAACAGGATTTCTTAAATCTTTTCGGCGAATACATGCGTCCTAAAATGCGGCAGTTGTTGTTTGGACAGGAATAAATGGTTCATCATGAAACGAGAATATCCTTGTCTTATATCAAGTTTACCCGAGCTGATAATTGATTTTGATGCAAAAAAGTTCGATTTTGCGGCATTGCGCCGTGAAGTTGAAGAAAGCATACATACAGACGATTATGAATTAGTGAAAATTCTGTTTTATCCGTATGATAACCAAAATCTTATCAATACTCTGGAACAAAAAAATATCGCTTTTTGTACAAAAGGAAATTTTGAACGGAATACTTTTGATGAAAGAATAAAAAATCGTATGTTGCCGAAATATATGAATGATTTTATGGAAATCTTTGAAAACGACAGCAACGAAGATTATCCTGACGAACTTCTGAAACTCTACGGGCGCAATAAGGAAAATCTGCTGCATACGCTGTTTTACGGCGAAGCGTTGAAAACAAAAAACAAATTTATACAGCAGTGGTTTACCTTCGACAGAGATTTGCGTAACATACAGGCGGCAACGGTTGCACGTAAATTAAAGATAGATGCATCCGACTGTTTTGTCGGCGATAGCGCAGAAAGTTTTGCAAAAAGTACGGCAATTGATTTTGGACTCGGCAGTGAAATTGACTGGATACACAAAATCGTACAGATTGCCGAAATCGCCGATGCCTGCGAACGAGAACGCAAAATTGACTTGTTCAAATGGGAAAAAATCGACGAGATTTCGGTTTATAATTATTTTGATATTGATGCCGTTTTGGCATTCATGCAAAAGGCAGACATCGTTGAACGTTGGGTATCGCTTGACAGACAGACAGGCAAGGAAATGTTCGGAAAACTTATAAACGACCTGATTAAAACCTGCGATACGCAAAAGGTTTTTAATAAAAAAGACATAAAAATATCGGAAAATAAAATATAAAATATAAATGAAAACAACAGGAAAAGTAACAAGAATTATTGCCAATCTTGTATCGGTAAAGGTTGACGGAGCAGTTGCGCAAAACGAAGTATGCTACATAAAACTTGGCGATATACGCTTAATGGCTGACGTAATAAAAGTAGATGGCGAAAAAGTACAGGTGCAGGTATATGAAAGCACTCGCGGACTTAGCGTTGGCTGCGAAGTCGAATTTCAGGGACACATGCTCGAAGCAACACTCGGACCAGGACTGCTTTCAAGCAATTACGATGGCTTGCAAAACAATCTGGCATCGATGACAGGCGTATTTCTGAAACGCGGAGAATATACCGCGCCGCTTGATTTTGACAAAGAATGGGATTTCACGCCGATAGCAAAAGAAGGCGACGAAGTAGTTGCAGCCGACTGGCTTGGTGAAGTTACCGAAGGATGGCTAAAACACAAAATCATGGTTCCGTTTAAATTTCAGGGTAAATATAAAATTAAAACAATAGCGGGCGAAGGTCTTTATAAAGTTAACGACAGAATCGCAGTTGTTACCGATGAAAACGGCAATGACCATGAAATAACAATGGTTCAGAGATGGTCGGTAAAACAGGCAATCACTGCATACAGAGAAAAACCGCGTCCGTTCAGAATAATGGAAACAGGCGTCCGTATCATTGATACGTTTAATCCGATAGCAGAAGGCGGCACAGGATTTATACCGGGTCCGTTCGGCTGTGGTAAAACAGTGTTGCAGCACGCTTTGGCAAAACAGGCTGATGCCGATATTATCATCAATGCAGCCTGCGGCGAACGCGCAAACGAAGTTGTTGAAATATTTACCGAATTTCCAGAACTTGATGACCCTCGCACAGGTCGCAAACTGATGGAACGTACAATAATAATATGCAACACATCCAACATGCCCGTTTCCGCTCGCGAAGCATCCGTTTATACGGCAATGACAATAGCCGAATACTATCGTGCAATGGGATTCAAAGTGCTTCTGCTTGCCGACTCAACATCGAGATGGGCGCAGGCATTGCGCGAAATGAGCAACAGGCTTGAAGAACTTCCCGGAGCAGATGCATTTCCAATGGACTTGTCGGCAATAATTTCAAATTTCTATGCACGCGCAGGACTTGTTTTTCTTAACAACGGACAGACAGGCTCGGTTACATTTATCGGAACGGTATCGCCGGCAGGAGGAAACCTGAAAGAACCCGTAACCGAATCAACTAAAAAAGCGGCTCGCTGCTTTTATGCGCTTGCGCAAAGCCGAGCAGACAGCAAACGCTATCCTGCTGTTGACCCTGTTGACAGTTATTCAAAATATCTCGAATATCCGGAAATTTGCGACTATCTTAACAAAACAATCAGCGCAGACTGGACATCAAACGTTAGCGAAGGTAAAAACATCGTTTTGCGTGGACGCGAAGCATTTGAACAGATAAACATTCTGGGCGATGACAGCGTTCCTGTTGAATATCACGACCGATTCTGGAAATCGGAACTTATAGATTATGTCATACTTCAACAGGATGCCTTTGATGCAATAGACGCCTCGGCGCCGCTGAAACGTCAGCAGTTCATGTTTGAAAAAGCCCTTGATATATGCCGCACAAAATTTGAATTTGATAACTTTAACGAATGTGTGGATTTTTATAAACATATAATCAATAATATGAAGCAAATGAATTACAGTGTATTTCATGGCGCTGACTTTAAAAAATATGAAACTCAACTCAACGAACTGCTGAAAACAAGAATAGCCGAGTAAAATAAACAGCAGAAGCATAACGGCAAAATTTTTCAGGATTATATATAAATAAAAAATAAATAATATATGGCAAAAGCATTTCAGAAAATTTATACGCAACTCGAAGCAATTACAAAAGCAACGGTAAGTTTGCATGCTCAAAACGTAACAAACGAAGAACTTGCAACTGTTGACGGACGTCTGGCTCAGGTAATCAAAATTGATGGCGATTTGGTATCGTTACAGGTATTTGCAGGCACAGAAGGTATTCCTACCAATGCAGAAGTTGTATTTATGGGCGAGCCGCCAACGCTTAAAGTCGGCGATGGTTTGGCTGGTCGTTTTTTCAACGCTTACGGCAAACCGATAGATGGCGGCGTTGAACCCGAAGGCGAAAAACGCGAAACAGGAGGACCTTCGGTAAATCCTTTTCGCCGAAAACAGCCATCGCAAATCATTCCTACGGGAATAGCAGGCATCGACCTTAACAATACTCTGGTTTCGGGGCAGAAAATACCATTCTTTGCCGACCCCGACCAGCCGTATAACAATGTAATGTCGCTGGTAGCACTGCGCGCTCAGGTTGATAAGATTATACTCGGCGGCATGGGATTGTCAAATGACGACTTTCTGTTTTTCAAAAAATCGTTTGAAAATGCAGGAGCGCTCGACAAAATTATATGCTTCGTGAATACAACAGACAATCCGCCTGTCGAACGCCTGTTAATTCCGGATATGGCGCTTGCCGCAGCAGAATATTTTGCAGTTGACAAAAACGAAAAGGTACTTGTGCTGCTCACCGATATGACATTGTATGCCGATGCTCTTTCAATAGTTTCCAACCGTATGGATCAAATTCCGTCAAAAGACAGCATGCCCGGTTCGCTGTATTCGGACTTGGCAAAAATATACGAAAAAGCGGTGCAGTTGCCTGATGGTGGTTCCATAACAATCATTGCCGTTACAACATTAAGCGGCGGCGATATTACTCACGCTATTCCCGACAACACTGGATATATTACCGAAGGACAGTTGTATTTGCGCAGAGACAGCGACACAGGCAAAGTTGTTATTGACCCGTTCCGCAGTCTTTCGCGTTTGAAACAGCTGGTTATAGGTAAACAGACTCGCGAAGACCATCCTCAGGTGATGAATGCTGCAATTCGTTTGTACGCCGATGCATCTAATGCAAAAACAAAGATGGAAAACGGTTTTGACCTTACTGATTATGACGAAAGGGCTTTAAATTTTGCAAAAGATTATTCCGAAAGCATACTGTCAATAGATATTAATATCAATACGGTAGAAATGCTTGACAGGACATGGGCGCTGTTCGGCAAATATTTTAGCCAGACCGAAGCTGCTATAAAGCAGGATTTGATGGACAAATATTGGAAAGGTTAATAAATTTATAAGATAAATTATGTGCGTAAACAATTGATATTGGGCGACAATATTGAATAAAAGACAAACGATAATTGTTAATCATTAAATATAGATAATATGGCTATTAAATATCAATATAACAAAACTTCGCTTAATGACTTGAACAAACAGCTCAAAGTGCGCGAAAAGACTTTGCCGACAATCAAAAGCAAAGAATCGGCGTTGCGTATGGAAGTTAAAAAGGCGAAGGACAAATCGGATAAATTAAATGCAGAACTTGTGCAAAAAATAAATTCGTACGACCGCATGTCGGCATTATGGATGGAATTTGAATCGGGATTGATTGCTATTGATGATGTTGATATTAAAACCATAAAAATAGCAGGAGTGAAAATTCCTGTAATCGAAGATGTGAAATTTTCGCTTAAACCGTTCAATCTGTTCAGTAAACCGCTTTGGTATGCCGAAGGCGTTGCAATACTTAAAGACCTTGCGCGCTTGGGTTTGGAACGCGAATTTGTTGACGAAAAAATGCGACTTTTGGATTTTACGCGCAAAAAGACAACTCAAAAGGTAAATCTTTACGAAAAAGTACAGATACCCGGCTACAGAGAAGCAATTCTTAAAATAAAACGATTTATCGAAGACGAAGAAAATCTCTCGAAAGCGGCGCAGAAAATAGTAAAAAACAGACACGAAAAAATGGAGGAAGAAGCAAGATGATAGTTCCGATGATGAAATATTCGATGATTGTTTTCTACAGGGAATATCAAATGTTTTTGCAAAAAATGCAGGAACTCGGACTGGTAGATGTAACCATTTCAACATTGAAAACAAGCGATGATGAACGAAATATTGTTGAAAAAATCAAGAATTGCAAGCAGGCGGCACAGCAGTTGAAACTGATTGCAGATACGCAAAAAAATCAGCAGGATATTAAGAAAGACCTTGATGTGGATAAGGCGCTGGCAATTTATATAAATGCAAACAGTGCGCTTACAAAATTGAAAGCCGAATTTGACAAAATTTCCAAAGAAACGGCAGAACTTGCCGCATGGGGCGAATTTGATATTAATTATATAGAAAAACTGCAAAATGCGGGAATTGCGCTGCATTTCTACGAACTGAACGAAAAGCGTTTTGAAGAATTTAAAAACCTGTGGAACGAAAAATATTCGATTACCGAAATAAACAGAATGTACAAAAAGGTATATTTTGTCGTAGCGGCGCAACTTGCAGAAGTTTTTGAATTTGATTTGCCCGAATTGAAACAGCCTGCAATTACTCATGTTCAGGCATTGGAAAATATTGATAAAATTAAAGCCGATATTGAGATACAGCAAAATATAATCAATAGAAGCGTTGTGTATATGGATGATTTTATTGCCGAGAGCAAGCGTCTTTCCGATGATTTGCACCTGTCGAAAGCCATAAACAGCGGCGAGGAAGCAGCCGATGGAAAACTTGTTGTACTCGAAGGCTGGGCAACTGTTGATACTCAAACCGAAGTTGATAATTTTTTGAACGGTTCGAGCGCAGTTTATATAAAGGAACATCCGACCCCCGAAGACAATACGCCTGTGAAACTTAAAAACAACAGGTTTGCGCGACTGTTTGAGTTTGTCGAACAGTTTTATACCTTGCCCAAATACGGCACAACGGATATGACGCCATATTGCGCTCCGTTTTACATGTTCTTTTTCGGATTTTGCCTTTGCGATGGCGGTTATGGCTTGATATTTCTGATACTGGGACTTTTTGCTGCTAAAAAGATGAAAAACGATGTTTTTCGCAGTATAGGATGGTTAACATTCTGGTGCGGGCTTGCAACTTTTATGTTCGGCGTGGCGACAGGCTCGTTTTTCGGCGTTTCACTGTCGGAATTTAGATTGTTTGAACCTGTAAAAAACATATTTCTTGATTCTACAAAATTATTTTACTTTGCGCTTTGTGTAGGCTTTGTTCACTTGCTTTTAGGGATGGGAGTCAAGGCATACAGCAAAGCAAAATATTTCGGTATTGCGCATGCGCTGTCAACAATCGGATGGATGACTGTGCTTATATCGTCAATCACGGCGCTGCTTATTATTCCGCAACTTGGTTGGGTTATTCCTTTCGGTTCAGCAATATTTTGGAGTGTTTTCGGCTTGGGTTTGTTTTTGATGTTTTTCTGTAATTCTCCGGGTAAAAATATGTTTGTCAATTTTGGCTTGGGATTATGGAATACATATAATGATATTACGGGAATTTTAGGCGATACGCTGTCGTATCTTCGCCTGTTTGCGCTTGGCTTGTCGGGTTCGGTTCTGGCAACGGTATTCAACAGTTTGGCGCTTGGGATGAGTCCTGATGTTATTGTCCTTAAACAGTTTGTTATAGTTGTAATTTTGCTGATAGGACATGTGCTTAATTTATGTATGTCTGCGCTTGGAGCATTTGTGCATCCGATGCGTCTGACATTTGTGGAATTTTATAAAAATGCAGGTTTTGAAGCAGGGCAGAGGGTGTTTACTCCATTGAAAAAAGAAAATAATTAAGAATTGAAAGAACAAATGATAAACAGAGAAACACAAATTACAGGAGTTGAAACGAAGCAAAATCTGTCGGATTTGAAGCGACTGATAAATGCAGAAGGAGCAGCGTTGCAAAGCGGAGCATCAAAGCAGTCTGTTCATTCTTTGTTTGGCGTAATGTCATGCTGTGTTGGAAATAAAAGCAAGGCTTCGTATTGCGGGCAAGTCGGAAGATTAGCTTCTGCCTGCTCCGAATACTGTGAACACATCCCGCCGTCGGGTAAATACGGATTATTGCATACTTGCGGGTTTGCGATGACAAAAGAACAAATAATCGGTTGTCAATTAAAAATATATAAACGATAACAGTTAATCATTAACATATATATAAATAAATTAAATTTAATAACAAATAATAAGTAAAAATTTTAAAATTATGGAACCTATTTTATTGGCTTACATTGGTGTAGCATTTATGGCAGGGCTTTCGGGCATTGCAAGTTGTCTCGGAATATCTATTGCAGCAAACGCAACAATCGGCGCAGTTAAGAAAAACAGCGGCGTTTTCGGCAGTTGTATGTTGCTTTCTGCCCTTCCGAGTACTCAGGGTCTTTACGGTTTTGCAGGTTATTATCTGCTTTCGAGCTATCTAACCGCAAACATTACAATGTTGCAGGGCGCAGCAATTTTAGGAACAGGTATTGCCGTTGGAATAGTCTGTCTGTTCAGTGCTATCAAACAGGGACAGATTTGTGCAAACGGTATTACTGCTGTCGGCAATGGACACAAGGTTTTTGGTAATACTTTGATTCTTGCCGCTTTTCCCGAATTATACGCTATTCTCGGCGTTGCTTTGGTATTCTTGGTGAGCGGCATGATTGGCGCGCCTGTTGCGTAAAATGAACGAAAAACAGAAGTTTTGGTTTTTGCTTGCTGTAATATTTTTTATATCGGCATGCAGGCAGAATAATGCAAAAATCGAAACTGACGGCGGTCAGCGTGAGATTTATTATCAGCCGACATTTTCGGAGCGATTTGTTATCGAAAATGTCGGCGATGATAAACGCCTGACCGTACATAATCCGTGGCAAGATTCACGCGATATAAAATTTACATACACGCTCACAGAAAACGATAATGATGGCGTTCATACGATAAAAATTCCTGTTGAACGTGTCATTTGTCTGTCATCAACACATATTGCTTTCATTGATTTTATCAACAAAACCGACAAGATTGTAGGCGTGTCTGGGGCAGATTATATTTCAAACGAAAATATAAGGCGAAGTATTGAAAGCAGACAAATTGTTGATGTAGGTTATGAAAATTATCTTTCGTATGAAATCATAGCCTCGCTTAAACCCGATGTGATATTTGCCTATGGCGTTGACGGAGAACTCGGCAAAACCGAAGCCAAACTCAATGAAATGGGAATAAAACTTGTTTATATCGGTGAATATCTTGAAAAAACTCTTCTTGCAAAAGCCGAATGGGCTGTGGCAATGGCTGCATTTTTCGGAGAAGAAGAAAAAGCGGTTAAAGAATTTAAAAAGATAGAATACGAATACAATCAGTTGAAAGAACTTGCCCGAAATGCGGCATCCAAACCCAAAGTGCTGATAAATGCTCCGTACAGAGATGTATGGTATCTTCCTTCGTCCAAGTCTGCAATTATAAATCTGCTGAACGATGCAGGAGGACAATATATTTTTGAAACCGAAACGCAAAATGCCAAAGAAAGTAATCCCGTAAATATTGAATATGTCTATTCAAAAGCGCTTGATGCAGATACATGGATTAATTTGAATAACGAAACATCGCTTAGGCAGTTGCAAAGCCTTGATGGCAGACTTGTAAGCATATCTGCATTCCAAAACGGAAACGTGTACAATAACACCAAACGACTGAACCCCAAAGGAGGAAACGATTTTTGGGAATCGGGAACAGTTAATCCTCAAACGGTTCTCAAAGATTTGATAAAAATATTTCATCCTGAGTTATTGCCCGAACATCAACTTTTCTATTATAGACAATTAGAGTGAAATAATACGGAATACTTGTATCTCTGTAATGGTATTGCTGATTTTACTTTGAACTGTGTTCGTTATTATTTTCGTTTTCAGGATTAGACATTTTACAAATACCGTTGAATGTTGCTCCGCTTTCTATTATCAGTTTCTGGACTGTAATTTCTCCTATAAGTACCGATTTTTCTTTGAGCATAAGAACATCGGTTGCAATAATATTTCCTCTGATTTTTCCCGAAACATCTATTTGCGCACAGTGCAAATCTCCTTTAATTTTACCTTTGCTTCCTATGACAACACGCCCTGTTGATGTAACAGAACCTTCAAGAATTCCGTCGATTCTAATATCTCCGCTTGTTTCTATAATGCCTGTGATTTTTGTATTTTCACAAATTCTGTTAATGTTTGATGCTACCTGATCTAAATTTACTATCTGTTTTTTGTCTGCCATATTTTTATGCCTTATTGGTTATGTAATATTTCTTTATATTTATTTGGATTAAGCAATATATTTACCGCAGCATCAAATTGTTTGTCGCTGGTAAGTATTTGGCGTATTCTGCCTTGCTGATAAAAGTACTTTGCCGCAATTTCTTCGTTTATCAGTTGCAATATTTCATTTTTATATGTTTGCAAGTCTTGGGTTTTGTCGTGTGTTATCTGATTTTTTAAAGCGTCTGTTTGCGCTTTGATATTGTCGGCATATTTTCCGTTTTGTAGTTCTTTGGATAAATTTTCGATAATATTTTCAATTTTTGTTTGATAATCATATTCTTTATCTGAAAGAAACCGCACAAAGTCGTTATAATCGTCATCCGTAATTTTGAAATTTTCTGGTTCGGCGATGCTGTTATGTTCGGAAAAATATTTTATTGCATAATCCGAAATCAGATTGCGCAATACCAGACTTATTGCAATATCGCTAAATTCGTCAGGTTTTATTTCAATATCGGGCATTATTCCGCCGCCGTCATATACTTTTCTGCCGCTTGCTGTATTAAATTCCTTTTTCAGTGAATCCGGAATTGTGGCAACGCTGCCATCTTCGTTGCGTACCGAAAAGTTATGAGCCTGTATGCAGCGTCCGCTTGGAATGTAATATTTTGCTGTGGTCAGTTTAATTCGTGCGTTATAACCAGCCGGACGTACTGTTTGTACAAGTCCTTTTCCGAAAGTTCGCGTGCCTACAATAACAGCGCGGTCTAAATCCTGCAACGCGCCTGCAACAATTTCGGATGATGATGCCGAACCGCTGTTTACAAGTACGGCAACAGGAATGTCTAACCGTATCGGTTCTTCCTTTGTTTTGTAGGAATAATCAAAATCTTTAATGCGTCCTCGCGAATATACAACTTCGGTTCCTTTTTTCACAAACATTCCTACAATATCTATGGCTGCTTCGAGCCAGCCGCCTGTATTGCCGCGCAGGTCAATTATGAGCGATTTCATTTTTTTTGTAGCATCAAGCTCGCGTAAAGCGTTTTTGAAGTCTTTTTGGCAGTTTTGCGTAAATGCTGATAATGCTATATATCCTATGCTGTCGTGCGTTATTCCTGCGTATGATATTCCTGAAATATGAATTTTATCGCGTGTAAGTTTCAGATTTACGGTGTCGGAAGTTTTTATTTTTACAACCTGTACATTAAGCGACGTTCCCTGTTTGCCTTTCAGCAGATTGCTTGCTTCTGTTGTGGTTTTGCCTTGCAGCGAAACATTATCAATAGACAGAATTAAATCGCCGGCAACGAGACCTGCTTTGTCGGCAGGAAAATCTTTGTATGTTTCGGCAATTTGTATATAACTGTTTTTTGCGCTTACTATTGCGCCTATGCCGCTGTATTCGCCTGTGGTTGCCAAATCAAATTCTTCACTATCTTCTTCGGAAAGAAATGTTGTATAAGGGTCAAGTTCGCTTAACATGCCGTTGATGCCTGATTTTACTATCTTATCGGAATCAATTTCATCAACATAAAGAAGATTAAGTTCACGGAATACGGAAAAAAACATATCAAGATTTTTTACAATCTTAAAATTATCCGATGATGACGATGCTATAAAACAGGAGCATACAAGTACGATTACGATTGAAACTGTTATATTTTTTAATTTTTTCGACATTCTTAAAATTTTGTTCTGCAAAGGTAATGA
Organism: Prevotellaceae bacterium; assembly: GCA_031255755.1. Taxonomy (GTDB): domain Bacteria; phylum Bacteroidota; class Bacteroidia; order Bacteroidales; family UBA932; genus JAIRKV01. The sequence continues at coordinate 25,080 of JAIRRX010000092.1, forward strand.
ATTTTACATTACAAGAGCATCATAAACGAATTAAAATTTTGGTAAAGCAAAGTTAATCTCATTTAAATATTAATAAATTTGTTTTCATAATACGTTGATTTACCGTATTGCCGCATTTGCAACAACTGTTTTTTGTCAACATGATGTCAGGTTAATAAATCACACGTGCAATCATTATGCCTGTATTGCCTTTATTTTTGGCAAGGTAATCATGCAATGGTTCTTCGCTTATCATAACATGTTTGCCAGACATTGGCGCATGCATGAAATGTATTCTTCCTTTTTGTTTGACGGCAATGCCTACATGTGTAATATCAAGACCTTCGGTTGTGCATGTAATTGCTATCAAATCGCCTGCATGGATGTTATTTTCTATTTCTGCAACTTTCTCTTTTGGGATATAATAATGTTGGTATTTATTGAGATTTTCTTCCGATAATTTTATTCTGTCAAAAGTTTCTTTATCGCTGAGGCGAGGATATTTTTCACGATTTTCAGTCATAAAATTTATTGTTTTAAGGTATGGTTCTCCGCCTGTTTCTTTGGTAATATTTTTGACAAAGCCGCGCTGTTCGTTGGTTACAATCCAGTCTGAAAAATAATGAATACGCGAAGCATAACCATCTACTTCGCCATTGCGATAACGAAATTTTTTCAACTGTTTTATATACGAATCAAAATCTGTTTGCGCGCTTTTGGCAAGAGTTGCAATCACCACAACATTTTCAAGAAAGGTAGTACAGTCAAGTTCGGTAAAATTTATTGTTAATACTTCATTTTCACATTCAAGAGTATGCGCAACATAAGGCAAGCCTAAAAAATATTTTCCTGTCTGAGGAATAATTTTTGAATAGTCATTATCGGAATCCTTTTCGGATAATATTTTTTTGATTAACGAATTGAATATGAACTTGGCATTTTCATCATATTTTACATCATTGGTTTGAGCATGTACAATTCCGCAAAGTACTACGGCTAATAAAGCAGTTAACAGTTTTTTCATGATATTTCGCATTTTTAAAAATTTATTTATATCAAATATATTATTTTTCTTAAAATCAAATCTGACAGAGATTGAAAATATTACAACTAAAAGAATAAATTGAGGAGTAAACCGTCAATTATCAATAAAAAACAACCGCTGTCAGGTTTTAGAATACAAATAAACAAATAAATTATCAATTATCGGCTATTTACAGGCATTTTTTAGCATTTTAAATTGAAATATCATTTTAAAATTATTTTGCTTATTAAATTTATTTTCTTATTTTTGTCATGAAAATTAATTATTACCGATATGAATAAAACAGAAAAAATATCATTTGACAAAAAGCATCCAAAAACTTGGAATGTCTTAATACAGATTTTAGGTATTATACTTTTTATTTTATTCGTGTATTATGTAATGTTTGCCAAACATGGTTGGGGGTTTTAATATCATTTCTTAATTTTTCTTTTTTGCTTCATATTCTTTTATCATTGTTTAATTGGCTAACGCCGAACACCGCTGCGCTTCGGTTGCTTTACTTTTGCAAGTTTGCAATGACAAATAAAAAACCCTGCAACATTTCTGTCGCAGGATTTTTGCTTAAATGTCATTTTAAAATTATTTATTTTTATTTTTTGCAATTCTTGCTGCAAGTTCGATACTGCGGATTCTGTCTTTATACGTATTGTAAGAGTTTTGTTTAACTATATCAACGGCTGCATCGGAATTTCCATCCCAGCGGCGGCAAAGATAAAGCGGCTCGTAGATTCGTCCTATCTGATAGTTTCGCGAAATTGCAAGTCCTACTGCATAATCTTCGCCATAACTTACATTTGGAATTTTTATTTTGCGTAATACCGGCGTGTAAAATGCTCTTGGCGCGCCAAGTCCGTTTATGCGCAGTGCGTTATTACGACCGTTATCGGGCGTCCATTCCTTATGGTCAATTATTCCCGGAGGAATAGTTTCCAAATCTACATTTACTATTTTATATGTTCCTACAACCATTGCGCATTGCTGTTCGTAGAATGCATCCGCGATTTTTTGCAGAGTATTTTCGTCAATATATAAATCATCGCTGTCAAGCTGTACGGCAAAACGTCCGCAACGCGAATCCATTACTGCGGCAGTCCAGCATCCGCCAATGCCCAAATCTTTACGGTCTGGAATTATGTGAACTATCAGGTCGCTTTTGGTTGAATATTCTTTGATTATTTCGCTTGTTCCGTCGGTAGAATGATTATCAACAATTATCAAATTAAATTTAAATTTTGTTTTTTGCATTAATACTGATTTTATTGCATCTTCTATTGTTCTTGCCCGATTGCGAACTGGAATAACAACGCTTGCTTCAAACTCAAACATGTCTGCGTCAAATTCTATGCTGTCAAATTCAGGCGACAGGTATCCGCCTGTTTCTTTGAGATGTTGAGTGCAGGCTTTTTCCATTTCTATCTGCACTTCGCGGTTTTTCGGGTCAACGTAATCAAACTGTTTTTCGCCTGACTTGCGTGTGTCAAGTTCGATTTCTGTGTAAAGAAATTCGGGAATCCTGAACAGTTTATATGTTTGTGAAACTTTTAACCGTAAATCGTAAAAGCCTGCAAAATTGAAATCTTGAGAAAATTTTGCAATGCCGTTTTTTAATGCTTCGGTTTTATAAAACAGCAAAGAGCCGAAATTGAAATCGTCTCGCAAACTTCCTTCCTGATAGTCAATTACGGGATGAGCGCACAGTTCGCCGTTTTTCTTTTCGTAATAATCGGAATACACCAAACCTGCTCCCGTATCATTCATTAAATTTACAAAGCGTTCAAGAGCGTATGCGCCCAGTTGAAGCGGCGATGTTTTTGTATAAATTAGACTGTACAAGCCTGTAGCCTTGTTGCCGATAGTTTTTATTGCGTTTGTCGAATAAAAATTTTTACATTCAATCCATTCGCAATTCTCCGGGATGCTGTTAGGCTTTTCTGCCGACATTAAAAATATTGTTTCAACCATGCCTGTACTTGACAGTTGATTTACGGTTGTAGCGAAATCTTCGTTTTCCTTTACGGGAATGAAACATGAAATTATCTTTTCCATTATAGAATTTGGTTTTGTGAGTTATAAAATAAATTTAGTTTAATTAATTGTCAAAAGTAATAAAAAAAATCTAATCGGTTGTTCTCAATAGATAAAATTACACAATCGAATTAAGGCTATTAAATTATATCTTTGCATGTTAAACCAAATAAAAAAGCATTTAATAAATTTGCAATGATTAATAAAATTTAACTATACGAATAGATATATTATTAAATAATGTTTATAAATTTGGAGCAAATAATTAAACAAAAAACTATGAACAACGGTATGGTATTCGCCGTACACAGCATAAAATAAAGGTTTTAATGTTTTAGCCGAGAGATATAATAACAGTTTTATACTTACCGAACAGATAATAAAATTTCAAAAATACTGAACAAAAAATATATATTAACAATTTTAAAAATAAAAAATTATGAAAAAAACAATATTAAAAACAGCAGCAATTTTGCTGATTTTTGCAGGAAGTTTTTCTTCCTGTGAGAAAGAGGAAAACAATAAAGATAATACATGTTTATTGGATAATATGGAAATCTTATCTTCTGACATTCCTAATGCTCTGTATCGCGATTTGATATTTATAGATGATACAACGGGCTATGCCATATCCGAAGGCTTTGTTGTAAAAACTACAGACGGAGGCAAATGCTGGAATTCTCAATCTTTACCAATCAATACAAATGTTGGAAAAATACAATTCACAGATAAACACACAGGCTACATAACCGGCGGAGATAATACATTTGGAGTATTGTTCAAGACCATTGACGGCGGCGAACATTGGAATACAATTTATTTGAATTCATTGGAAATGCCATCAGGAATGTTTTTTATAA
>JAIRRX010000105.1 GCA_031255755.1 Prevotellaceae bacterium
AGACTTTCTATTGTTCTGCGATTTACCATTGTCAGACTTATTCTTGAAATAAAATCAAAAATATCAGAAAACGGCGCAGTTTCACGAACTTTTATAATGTTTTCCGCTGCGTTTGTGCCGATTCCTTTTACGGCTGCAAGTCCAAAACGAATATTACCATCTTTATTCACAGTAAACGCCATATCGCTTTCGTTTACGCTTGGCGGCAAAACTTTTATTCCTATTGATTTACATTCTTCCATAAATTTGGTAACTTCCTTTATGTCGGAAATGTTGTTAGTCAGCACGGCTGCCATAAATTCTGCAGGATAATGCGCTTTGAGATAAGCAGTTTGATATGCTATCTTTGAATAACATGTGGCATGAGATTTGTTGAATGCATATTTTGCAAATTCCGCCCAGTCATCCCAAATTTTTTCCAGTTTTTCTTTTGGTTCAAAACCGTTATTTTCTGCTCCGATAAGGAATTTTTCGCGCAATGAAGCCATTTTTTCTTTGAGTTTTTTACCCATTGCCTTGCGCAGTTCGTCCGATTCACCTCTCGTAAATCCTGCAATATCTCGACTCAAAAGCATGACCTGTTCCTGATAAACCGTAATTCCGTAAGTATCATTCAGTCGTTTTTCCATTTCCGGAAAATCGTATTCTATTCGCTCACGCCCGTGTTTTCTGTTTATAAAACTCGGAATATACTGCATTGGACCCGGACGATACAGAGCGTTCATTGCTATCAAGTCTTCAAATTTTGTAGGTTTCAGGTCGCGAAGATATTTTTGCATTCCGGGTGATTCAAACTGAAAAGTGCCTATTGTCTGTCCATTGCTGAAAAGTTTATAAGTATCCGCATCGTCAAGCGGAATATTATCTATATCAATATCTAAACCTTGTGTCTTTTTTATATTTGACAGCGCATCGCGAATTATTGACAGTGTTTTCAGTCCGAGAAAGTCCATTTTTATCAAACCTATATTTTCGATAACAGAACCTTCGTATTGAGTAACAATAACATTTTCGCCCGAATTTTTATCTTTTGCAGTAGAAAGCGGAACAAATTTAGTGAGGTCATCAGCGCCAATGATAACGCCGCAAGCATGAACTCCCGTTTGTCTGACAGTTCCTTCCAATTTTTCGGCAAATTGCAGAACTTTTGCAATATCTCCATTTCCCGATTCTGCTATTTTTTTAAATTCAGGAATAAGAGACATACAGTTTTTAATAGTTATTTTCGGAGTTTTGCCATTTTTATCTTCGACAAAACGGTCGGGAATCATTTTTGTAAGACTTTCGGCTAATTCCAATGGCAACTGCTGCACGCGGGCAACATCTTTTATGCTTGATTTTGTCGCCATGCTTCCGTAAGTGATAATATGCGCAACTTTCTCTTTTCCATATTTTTCAGTTACCCATTTTAAAACTTTTGCTCGTCCTTCATCATCAAAATCAATATCAATATCGGGGAGCGAAATTCGGTCGGGATTCAGGAAGCGTTCAAAAAGCAAGTCATAATCCAAAGGATTTATATCGGTGATTTTCAAACAGTAAGAAACAACAGAACCAGCAGCCGAACCGCGTCCCGGACCAACCGAAACATCCATGTCGCGCGCTGCCTTTATAAAATCCTCTACTATCAAAAAATATCCGGGAAATCCCATTGTTTTTATTACATTAAGTTCGTAATTTATACGCTCCATTATGTCATCGTCAATATTGGCGCCGTAACGTTTGTTTGCACCTTCGAGCGTCAGTTGGCGAAGATAGTCGGATTCCAGCTTTATACGGTAAACCTTGTCAAAACCGCCGAGTTTTTCTATTCTTCCTCTGTTTGATTCATCTGCTTCAAATTCGGCAATTAAATCTTCTTTGCTGTATTTTTTCTTGTAATCTTCTTCTGTTCCAAACTCTTCGGGAATAGGAAAAATTGGCATTATAGCATCAGAATCAATGCTGTACGATTCTATTTTATCAACTATTTCACGAGTATTTGATAAGGCTTCGGGAATATCCGAAAACAGCCGTTCCATTTCTTCGGGCGATTTCAACCATTCCTGCTTTGTATATCTCATGCGATTAGCATCCGACAGCGCAGAGTTTGTACTCAGGCAAATCAGATATTCGTGAGCATCGGCATCGTCTTCGTTTACAAAATGAACATCGTTTGTTGCAATAATTTTCACATTGTATTTTTCGGCAAGTTTCAGAATTTCAACATTTACCGTTTTTTGCTTTTCGTAGGTAGTTGTATCTGCATTCGGGCGATTTGTTTCATGACGCTGAAGTTCGAGATAATAATCATCTCCAAAAATATTTTTAAACCATTTGACCGAATTTTCGGCGGCATCAATATCTCCGTTCATGATAAGTTGAGGAATTTCGCCGCCGAGACATGCCGAGCAAACTATCAATCCTTCGTGATATTTCTCAAGAATATTTTTATCAATACGCGGACGGTAATATTCGCCATCTATCCACGAAATTGAAACAAGTTTGCACAGATTTTCATATCCTTTTTTATTTTTTGCCAGCAAAATCAAATGATAACCGCTTTGGTCAACTATCTGTTCCTTGTTTGTTCCCTGATTTATTTTTCTGAAATTTTTGTCTTTATCGTAAAGCGTACGGCGCGCGCAATAAGCCTCCACGCCGACAATTGCTTTAAACTGCTTATCCGCAGGCAGATTTTCGTTTTTATGTTTTACATAATCTACAAATTCCTGTATGCCGAACATATTTCCATGATCGGTTACGGCAACGGCATTCATCCCGTCGTGTATTGCTTTTTCTACCAATGCGGGAATTTTCGACATGCCATCGAGTATTGAATATTCCGTATGAACGTGTAAATGAGTAAAATCTGTCATTTTTGTCTGTATATTGTAAAATCTTTTATATGTCTCTATCAAATTGCGGATTGGGAATGCGAATATACGAATAAATATTTGTTGATGATTTAAATTTATTCAGCAGTTTTCAACATAATGACATAAAAAATCGTATTTTTTTGACATTCTAATATTTGTATTATGATAATAATTTGCGGAATTATTTTAAAAAAACTTGATAATTCCAGATACAAAAACAGGATGTCATTTAATAAATAGTTATTTCTTAAAAAATGGGAATTTGCCATAAAATTGATTTTTAAAAAAATTGCTGCAATTTCATATAAAAATTTTGCAATAATTAAATATTATTTATAACTTTGCATTCATTAATGTAAATATTGTATGCTTATGAATTAAAAAACGAGTAGAACAATACGCACATTATAAAATTTATTGGAAAAAGCGTTTAGCTGATTTTGGTTCTGCGAAATCTCGACAGTTTCAAAGACAATCAAAAATAAAGTTTCAAACGTTCGCACTGTTTCAGTGCGGGCTTTACTTGTATCTTATTTGATTGTCTTAGGTAGTCGAGAACCTCGTAGAACGGATAAAATTAGAGTTTGTCCGCGCTTTTTTTATGTGCGTATTAGGAAAATCGATGACAATCAATGGAGTTGAATAACCATTCTAAAAACAAGGCGAAATCCGAAAAGCCTTATGAGTAGGGAAAAATTAAAAAGTAAAAAAAATGAAAAAAATTATCTTAAAAACAATATTTTTATTCGGTTTATTATTTGTATCATCAAAT
>JAIRRX010000110.1 GCA_031255755.1 Prevotellaceae bacterium
TTCGTGGAATTTCATGATATTTTATATTTTTCATTTCGATTTGGTTAAAAATATTTTTATGTATGCGGTGAAAGTTACCTGCATTTGTTTTTGCCATAATATTTTTAGGATAATGTCGGGAAAGCTAAAAACTGTTAAAATACAAAAAGATTGCCAACTGATTTGCATGTCTGTCGTTTCAAATGTGTATCTTTGGTATTAAATCAGTCTGTATTTAATGCTGTAATGATGCGAAAATGAAGATGTTTTTCAAAATAAATGGAATTGTACACAGTTAATATTAAGATAATTGTACAGACAAAAATATTTTTACAATATAATAATTTTTTTCAAAATGAGACATATAAAACTATACTTTATCATACTTGTTTGCGTGATTGCAAATAATGTATTCGCGCAAAGCGATCTTCAAAAAAGGTTATCCGAATTTAGCGAAATTACAAAAATAGAAAAGTTGGAATCTGCCGACTTTGCGGAAAAATATCTTACCTTTTTCACGCAAAAAATTGACCCGAAAAACGATTCTGTCGGCACGTTTAAACAGCGCGTTGTTGTTTTTCATATCGGGTTCGATCGTCCAACGGTATTGATAACCGAAGGATACGGAGGAAATTATGCGCTTCGCAATAAATATCGCGAAGAAATTTCACAACTTTTCAATACCAACATAGTTTTTGTCGAACATCGTTATTTTCAGGAATCAACTCCCGAATCACAGGACTGGCAATATCTGACGGCTGAAAATTCTGCCGAAGATTTGCATGCTGTTTTTTCGGTGTTCAAAAAGATATATCCGCAAAAATGGATTAGCACGGGCATCAGTAAAGGCGGGCAGACCAGCATCATTTACCGAACGTTTTTCCCGAACGATGTTGATATTTCCGTACCTTATGTTGCTCCGCTGTGTTATGGCGTTGAAGATGGAAGGCACGAGCCTTTTTTGCATAAGGTATCAACTGCCGAAAATCGCAAAAAAATTGAAGATTTTCAAATCGAAGTATTAAAACGCCGTGAAAATCTGATGCCTGCATTTGAAAAATATTGCACCGAAAAAAAATATAAATTCAACGTTCCGCTTGACGAAATTTATGATTATTGCGTACTTGAATATTCATTCGCTTTTTGGCAATGGGGGAGCAATGTTGAACAGATTCCGTCTTCCGGTGCTGCCGACAGCGATGTATTTAAGCATTTTATGGATATAAGCGACCCATCATATTTCGGCGACAGTCGCAATGTGCCGTTTTTTATACAGGCTGCACGCGAACTTGGATATTACGGATATGATATTGAGCCTTTCAGGCAATACCTGTCAATAAAAAGCAGCAAAGGATATTTGAAAAAACTGTTTTTACCTCAGTCGGCAAGTTCGATTGATTTTGATGAAAATCTGATCAAAAAAATCGTAAACTTTCTTGAAACAAATGACCCTAAAATGATGTTCATTTACGGCGAAGTTGATCCGTGGAGCGCTGTCGGAGTAACGTGGCTTGAAGGTAAACAAAACATTAAGGTATTTGTTCAGCCCAACGGCAGCCACCGCACACGAATATCAACCATGCCGGAAGCAATGAAAAACGAAGCAGTTGAAATACTCACAAAATGGCTTGAAGAAGAAGAATGAAAAAATATCTGATTTTCAAGAGCAGATTTCTGTGCAGATATTACAAATTTGACCTGTGAATATAATTTTTTAGCAATATAAATTGCTGTTCCAAATATTTCGTATAAATTTGTTGTCTGTTTAAAGTGTAATTTTATGAATACAGAACCAAAAATCAGAGTCGGCATATTAAACGAATCGGAAGTAAGTTTTCGTTTATGCGGCAATTATAAAACCGTACATGGAAACATTTCAAGCGGCGAATATATTGCGCGAACAGATAATAACGGCATCGTTGTAAGTTGCGCCGATAATAAAAAAATCTTACTCAACAGTTATGACATATTGGAACCGTCAGACGAAAAAAACAGTTTTTTTGAATTGACGGATGTTACTATTGGAGTAGAATTTCACTGGCAACGCAAAGAAAATCAGAAATTCAAAGGCGCATTGCAGTTTATTATCGAAAACGAAAAAATTACTGCTGTAAACATAATCGGCGTTGAAGATTATCTGATTTGTGTTATTTCGGCAGAAATGAGCGCAACGAGTTCGATGGAACTGTTAAAGGCTCATGCTGTAATTTCGCGCGGATGGCTGCTTGCTCAAATCAAAAAAAGCGAAAAAATCAATGAAAACAAAACCGTCTATAAGTCAATAACCGAAACAGAAACCGAATATATTCGATGGTGGGACAGAGAAGATCATACATGTTTTGATGTGTGCGCAGATGACCATTGCCAACGCTATCAGGGAATTACGCGGGCAAATACAGCGTATGTTATTGATGCTGTCGAAGCAACTCGCGGACTTGCACTAACCGCCGATGGCAAAATTTGCGATGCGCGTTTTTCAAAATCATGCGGCGGCGTAATGGAAAAATTTGAAAACACGTGGGAACCCGTAGAACATTCGTACCTGCAAGGATTCGCCGACACTGATGATGAAAAAGCCATTGACTTGACAATAGAAGAAAACGCCAATAAATGGATTTATTCTGCGCCCGCATCGTTTTGCAATACAAACGACAAAACAATCCTTTCGCAGGTGCTTAACGATTACGATCAGGAAACATGCGACTTTTATCGCTGGAAAGTACAATATACGCAAGCCGAAATATCGGAACTGGCATATCGGCGGTCAGGATTTGACTTTGGGGAGATAATCGACATAATTCCCATAAAACGCGGAACGTCGGGACGAATTATAAAATTGAAAATTATAGGAACAAAACTGGTAAAAATCATAGGCAAGGAATTAATGATTCGCCGAACATTTTCAAATACTCATTTATACAGTTCTGCTTTTGTCGTGGAAAAAAGTAATGAACAAAACGGTATTCCGCAAGTATTCACTTTCATCGGCGCAGGTTGGGGACACGGGGTAGGACTGTGTCAGATAGGCGCTGCTGTAATGGGCGCAAAAGGATATGATTATATCAAAATTCTGGCGCATTATTTTCCAAATTCAAAATTAGAAAAACTTTACTAAACCAAAAATATATAAAGATATTATGACTGAAAATAAAAAGAATACCAAAAGTCCCTGGTCGTGGATTCCCACGCTCTATTTTGCCGAAGGAATACCTTATGTTGTTGTAATGACAGTTGCTGTTATTATGTTCAAACGTCTTGGAATATCAAATACTGATATTGCTCTTTATACGGGCTGGCTTTATTTGCCGTGGGTTATCAAACCGTTTTGGAGTCCGCTTGTAGATTTGCTAAAAACAAAACGATGGTGGATAGTTGTCATGCAACTTGTTATAGGGGCGGCATTCGGAGGAATTGCGCTTGCGCTTCCTTTACCTGTATTTTTCAAAGCATCTTTGATATTTATGTGGTTGCTGGCATTCAGTTCGGCAACTCACGATATTGCAGCAGATGGATTTTACATGCTTGCACTCAACGAATATCAGCAAGCGTATTTTGTGGGAATCAGAAGTACTTTTTATCGTATAGCAACAATTATAGGACAGGGAATTTTGATAATCATTGCAGGGTCGCTGGAATCATGGACAGGATTATCGCCTGTTGAAATAAATATCAGTGCAAATAACAATATTGCCAATGAAATTGTTTTGCCTGCAGCGCCTAATATTCCAACGCTATCGGAGAATGATGAACTTGCTTTTATTGTTACTTCAAAAGATATTCAAATATCAACTCAAAACATAACAGCACAACAATTCGATTCAATTAAAAATATTGTGGAATCGCATAATAGGGAAGCAGGATTTGTATCAACAGCCGACACAGATAAAAATTTGGAAACAGAAGATGAAACTGATGGCTGGTGGACTCGCAACATATCAAAACCATTAGGTAACTGGTTGAAAAAAACATTCAATGCTCAAAAAACAGATGAAAATGAAAAAAGCCTTGTCGGAAATGTTGCTGTTGCAGGAATAATGCTTAATAAACAACCTGAAGAAAACAAGGAAATAGTATTAAATATTCAACTGAAAAAAGACAGCGACATAAAATTAATTTCCGGAGAACGTTTGGTTTTCAATTCAAAAAACCGCGATAATGTTGCTTACGTTCTTGTGCAGGTTGATAAAAAAGCAATGTTTGCAGACGATATATTAAAAGGAACTTCGGGTAATATACAGCTTGCATGGTCTATTCTGTTTTTCATTTTAAGCGGATTATTTGTCGTTTTGTTCATATATCACAGATTTATTCTTCCTCATCCCGCAAATGACAGGGCTGCAAGCAAAAGCGGAAGTAAAATAATGTTTAAAGAATTTTTTATAACATTCGGCACATTCTTCACAAAGAAAAATATTATACTTGTAATTTCGTTTTTATTGCTGTACAGGCTTGGCGAATCTCAGATAGTAAAAATGGCTTCACCATTTCTGCTTGACACACGTACAACAGGAGGCTTGGGGTTGACAACAGGACAGTTAGGACTGATATACGGAACAATAGGCGTTTTAATGCTTACCATAGGCGGAATACTCGGCGGACTGGCAGCATCGCGTAAAGGGCTGAAATATTGGCTGTGGCCTATGGCTTTGGGAATCAACATTCCTCATTTGGTTTATGTATATTTGTCTTATATGCAGCCGGGCAGTTTGGTTATAGTCGGCGCGTGCGTAGCCTTTGAACAGTTTTGTTACGGATTTGCCTTCACGGCATACATGCTTTACATGCTTTATGTTTGTGAAAGCAGCGGATTACACAAAACCGCGCATTATGCAATATGTACGGGATTTATGGCGCTCGGAATGATGATTCCCGGAATGATTTCGGGATGGTTGCAGGAATGTATAGGATACCAGAATTTCTTTATTTGGGTTATAATTTGCGCAATTCCCGGATTGTTGCCCGTACTGTTTATAAAAGTTGACCCGAAATTCGGCATTAAAGGAAAAGAATAAAAAATATAAATATGCCTTTCACTATTTATTCAACGCTTTCGCGGAAAAAAGAAATATTTGAACCGCTCAATCCGCCTTATGCGGGAATGTATGTTTGCGGACCAACCGTTTACGGAGATCCGCA
>JAIRRX010000034.1 GCA_031255755.1 Prevotellaceae bacterium
GCATAGTCGAATTTATCCTTATCTTCAAAATTTTTTTCTTTCAGTTCCACTATTTTTTCCATTAAAGGATGCGACAGGTGGAATTGAAGATCTTTGGTGTCATTATAAAAATTTGCCATTTTTAATTATATTTTTTAATTTCATTATTTATCTATCATTGTAGAATTTTTTCTGTCAATGCTGATTTTTACTCAAATCCTTAAAACTTGTCTTTTTTGAGGAATTAAATCCTTAAAAATTGCCTTTTTTGAGGAATGTATGTATTGATAATATCAAATCACTTTGAATTTTTCTTGTAATATTTAATCATTTTGGGAATAATTTCCATCAAATCGCCAATTATAGCATAGTCGGCAATTTGATTAATCGGCGCATTTTTATCGGTATTGATTGATATTATTATCGAACTGTCCTGCATACCTGCAATATGCTGAATCTGTCCCGAAATTCCACAAGCAATATATAATTTCGGATGCACCGTAATTCCTGTCTGTCCTATCTGCCTGTCATGTTCAGCAAATCCGGCATCAACAGCAGCGCGGCTTGCGCCTACTTCGCCGTTTATGACTTTTGCCAAATCATACAGCAGATTGAAATTTTCTTTGGAACCTACGCCATAGCCTCCGGATATTATAATCGGCGAACCTTTAAGATTATGTTTTGCCTTTTCGATATGGCGTTCAATAACTTTAACAACATAATCGCTTTCGTCAACATAAGTAGAAATTTTATGTTTTATAACTTCGCCTTTGTAATTTTCATCAAGGATTTCCTTTTTCATAACGCCTTCGCGAACTGTTGCCATTTGCGGGCGATGTTCGGGATTAATAATTGTCGCTACAATATTTCCTCCGAAAGCAGGACGAATTTGATAAAGCAGATTTTCGTAAACGATGTTATTTTTTTTGTCTTCATGCGGACCTATTTCAAGCGAAGTACAGTCTGCCGTTAATCCGCTTTTAAGCGCCGATGACACGCGAGGTCCCAAATCACGCCCTATAACGGTTGCGCCCATCAGGCAAATTTGCGGTTTTTCTTCTATAAACAAATTTACTAAAATTGATGTATGAGGAAGAGATGTGTATGGATAAAGTTTTGCTCCATCAAACACATGTAATTTGTCAACTCCATAAGGAATTATCTGTTTTTCGACACCATCCAGTTTGCTACCTATAACAATAGCTTCGAGTTGGCATTTAAGTTGATTTGCCAGCGAACGTCCTTTTGTAAGTAATTCAAGGCTTACATCGGCAACTATGCTGTCTTCTATCTCGCAATATACAAATAAATTATTCATTTTATAAATTTTAAGTTAAATTAATATTTTTAAACCTTATAAATAATACGTTATCCTATGGTGTGATTATTTAAAAGTTCTACCATTAAATCTTCAATTTCGCTATCGGCATTAGTTATTGTTTTGCTTTCCTTTGCCTGAAAAACAATGTTTTGAATAGCCTTCACCTTTGTCGGTGAACCTGATAATCCGCATTGCGCAACATCTCCGTTTACATCGTTCACGCTCCATTCCACAAGATTAAGATAATCGCGCGTATTGTATAAATCGGCATATTGTAATTGATTATCTGCTTTTTCGGTTGGCGTTTTTGCATATTTATACTTTTGCACCAATTTTGCATTGCGCGGACGACAAGCGGCTGCCGAGCCGTTTACCGTTATAACAATCGGCAATGTACCTTCAACGGTTTCAATTCCTCCGGGAATATGTCGTTTCACCGTGATTTTTTCATCTTCAATTTTAACAATTTCTTCGGCATAAGTAATTTGCGCAAGTCCGAGTTTTTCGGCAACCTGCGGACCTACCTGAGCCGTATCACCGTCAATAGCCTGACGTCCGCCGATAATAATATCATACTCTCCGATTTTTTGGATTGCAACGGCAAGAGCGTATGATGTAGCCAAAGTGTCAGCGCCTGCAAATGCACGGTCGGTAAGCAAATAGCCATCGTCAACGCCGCGAAACAGTCCTTCACGAATTATTTCGGCTGCACGCGCCGGTCCCATTGTTAAAATTGTAATAGTTGAACCCGCATAGCTATCTTTCAATCTAAGAGCCTGTTCAAGGGCATTTAAATCTTCGGGATTGAAGATTGCAGGTAATGCTGCACGATTTACGGTTCCATCTTCTTTCATAGCATCTTTGCCAACATTACGAGTGTCGGGAACTTGTTTTGCCAGCACAATAATTTTTAATTTTCTTGTCATAAACAGTCTATTTTATAAAATATTCGATTTAGCCGACAAAGATATGAAAAAAAATAAAAACAGACAGGTTATAACCAACAGTTTTGCTATAATTTGTTAACCTGTTACATATTATCATCAGCATAATTCATTTATTATCTTATAAATACATATAAAGTTTTAAGAATTTGTTAACTGAAAATAATAATTATAAATTGCACTTGAAATTTTAATTCTATACATTACAAATTCAATACATATCGTGAAAACATACTTATACAATACAAATGTTTTTGAAATGAATGTAGCATTTTTATTGTATGTTTGGGAAATTTTTGTGTACGAAAAATATATTTCTTGTATATTGTTTATTCTTTATATATTTAT
>JAIRRX010000161.1 GCA_031255755.1 Prevotellaceae bacterium
ATGGGAACTCCCAAACGAGAAATGGGAGTCCCCAAACAGAAAATGGGAACTCCCAAACGGAAAATGGGAGTCCCCGAACAGAAAATGGGAACTCCCAAAAACAAGCCGTCATTGCGAGCGTTAGCGAAGCAATCCAGTGAAAAAGGAAGGATTAATAAATAATAAGTGTTATGAATTGGATAAGTCGAAAATCTGGATTGCTTCGGCGTTCCGCCTCGCAATGACGGGCTTCGGTTGCTTCGCTGACGTTCGCAATGATGGCTACATTATTAAGTTATTTCCCGAAAGGGTTATTAAATAAAAATCAAACATCCTGCATAATAAGAATATGTAAATCAATACTGTTTATAAAATTTACAACTATTATTTGCACAGTAAAATTTTTAGATATACCTTTGAAAAATGAAATTTATTAATCAATAAAAAATCAAAATATGGCATTAGCAATAAACGAATCAAATTTTAATGAGATTGTTACGAAATCCGACAAATTAGTAATTCTTGACTTTTGGGCAGAATGGTGTGGACCATGCAGAGCAATTTCGCCTGTAATAGAAGAACTTGCAAAAGAATATGAAGGCAAGGCAATTATAGGCAAGGTTGATGTTGACTCGAATGTGGCAATATCCGAAAAATACGGTATTCGCAATATTCCAACGGTAATTTTTATTAAAAACGGTGAAATTGCAGACAAAACCGTTGGCGCTGTCAGTAAATCAACTCTCGTTTCAAAAATAGAAGCGCTGTTGTAATATTTCACAACTTATTAATTGTGGGCATAACGCAGGAAACAGGCAAAAAAGGTGAAATAATTGCACAAAATTATTTACTCCGAAACGGTTTTGAAATACTTCATACAAATTGGCGATTCGGCTGCAAAGAATTGGATATTGTTGCAGTAAAAGATTCGTATTTACATGTTATTGAAGTAAAAACGCGCACATCCCAATTTTGGGAAAATCCCAAAGATGCAGTTGTGCGCCGAAAACAGAAAAATATCATTGACGCCGCCGATGCTTATATTTCCAAATACGATATTAATATGGAAACTCAGTTTGACGTTATTTCCATTGTTATGGATGGAACAAAACATGAAATTGAGTATATTCCGGAAGCATTTTCTCCCGTTTTTTAAATCCTAAAATGATAACATCAGCCCAAAATCAAAAAATAAAAGATGCAATAACTTTGCGCGGTAAATCACGCGAACGGCGAATACGGAACAGGTTTACAATCGAAGGTTTACGTGAAATAAATCTTGCTGTTGCAAACGGATATATCGTAGAAACGCTTTTTGTATGCGAAGATGTTGCAAAAACCGACTGTATTGAAATCGGACAGCGAATAGAAGTATCCAAAGATGTGTTTGCAAAACTTGCATTGCGCGAAAATTCGGATGGTTTTTTTGCAATAGCACAAACAAAGCATTTAAGTTTTGATGAAATAAATTTATCCGAAAATCCGTTTATAATAGTTCTTGAATCGGTAGAAAAGCCCGGCAATCTCGGCGCCATTTTGCGCACTGCCGATGCGGCAAAGGCAGATGCTGTTATTGTTTGTGATAATCTTTGCGATATTTACAATCCCAATGTAATTCGTTCGAGCATAGGATGTCTGTTTACTCTGCAAATATTAACATGCACGTCTCGGCAATGTTTTGAATTTTTGAAAGAGAAAAAAATAACAATCCATGCAGCCGAATTAAAAGCCTCTCAATTTTATCATCAAACCGATATGTCGCAAGCCTGTGCAATAATCATGGGAACGGAAGCAGATGGATTAAGCGATTTTTGGATAAACAGTGCAGATGTACGAATAAAAATTCCGATGTGCGGCATTATTGACTCGCTGAATGTTTCTGTATCCACAGCAATAATCACGTTTGAAGCAATGCGCCAGCGCGGATTTAATTAAAATCATATAAATCATAAAAAAGATGTCAATAATACGTATAACAAAAACATTCAGGTTTGAAATGGCGCACGCACTCACCGGTTATGACGGTAAATGTAAATATATTCACGGTCATTCGTATGTGCTAAAAATTACCGTGTCGGGGCAGCCGAATTGCGATGAAAACAGCCCAAAATTGGGAATGGTACTTGATTTCGGCGATTTGAACAACACGGTAAACGATAAGATTGTAGAGCGTTTCGACCATGCGCTTGTATTAAGCAAAAAAGCAAAACTTACAGATGATTTGAAACGCGAATATCAAAAAGTTGAAATTGTAAACTATCAGCCTACCTGTGAAAATATAATTTTGCATTTTGTTGAAATACTGAAACCATTATTGCCTGCAAACGTTATGCTGTACAGCCTGCAACTGAATGAAACAGCAACAGCATGCGCAGAATGGTTTGCTTCGGATAATTAAAAAATACATACAATGAAAAAATTATTTCTTATAGATGCCTATGCGTTAATATATCGAGCCTATTACGCATTTTTGAAACGCCCAATAATGACGGCGTCAGGTATTGATACGTCTGCAATTTTCGGATTTACAAAATCAATATTTGAAATTTTGAAAAAAGAAAAGCCTACGCATGTTGCAGTTGCTTTTGACCCTTACGAAGGCAAAACTTTCAGGCATGAAATGTATTCCGAATATAAGGCAAACCGCCTGAAATCACCGGAAGTTATAAAAAATTCTATTTCGGCAATCAAAGAAATCCTTGCAAATATGGGCATTTCAACATTTGAAATTGATGGATACGAAGCTGACGATATTATCGGAACTTTGGCAAAAATCGCCGAACGCAACAGTTTTCAAGTATATATGGTTACGCCGGATAAAGATTATGCGCAACTTGTAAGCGAATCAATATTTATGTATAAACCTAAACATTCGGGCAATGATGTTGAAATATGGGGAATAAACGAAGTATGCGCAAATTTTGGAATAAACAAACCTGAACAGGTAGTGGATATTCTTGCAATTTGGGGCGATGCATCCGACAATGTGCCGGGAATGCCGGGAATAGGCGAAAAAGGAGCGACAAAACTTGTGCAGGAATTTGGAAATGTTGCCTGTTTGCTCGAAAATACAGATAAATTATCTGAAAAACAACAAAAAATATTTGCCGAAAATCGTGAAAGACTTTTGCTTTCTCATCAACTTGTTACAATCAATACAAATGTTCCTCTTCGTTTCGACGAAAACAGCCTGCTAAAACATGATGCCGATAATGAAAAACTGACCGCAATACTGCAAAAATATGAATTTGCATCGCTTTTGCGCGAACTGAAAGGCAACGAACCGCCCAAAATAATACAGACAGATTTGTTTGGAAATTCGATATTTGAACAAAAACCTCAACATGTTGAAAACATCAGTATGTTCAAAACAATAAATGATGTTTCTCATAATTATAAAATAGTGAAAACCGACAGTGAAATTGATGAACTTGTGCGGTTATTGCTGGCGCAGAAAGAAATTTGCTTTGATACCGAAACCGAAGGATTTGATTATTTTTCTGATAAACTTGCAGGTATTTCATTTGCCGTTAAACCTTACGAAGGTTATTATGTGCCGATATGCGAAAAGCATGAAGGCAACAAGTCGTTTATCGAAAAATTACGACCTGTGTTTGAAAACGGCGAAATAAGCAAAATAGGACAAAACATAAAATTTGACTGTCTTTTTCTGAAAAGTTACGGAATAAATGTTTGCGGATTTTTATTCGATACAATGCTTGCCGATTATCTGCTTAATCCTGAATTACGGCATAATATGAATCTGTTAAGCGAAAAATATTTATCATATTCTCCTGTAAAAATCGAAACGCTGATTGGCGAAAAAGGAAAAAATCAGAAAAAAATTTCACAGGCGCCGCTTGAAGCCGTTGCCGAATATGCAATCGAAGATGCCGATGTTACGCTGCAACTTAAATATGTTCTTGAAGACGAACTGAAAAAAAATAATCTTTATAAATTATATTGTGATATAGAATCGCCGCTGATTTCAATTCTTGCAGATATGGAATATGCAGGTGTGCGTATCGACAGTGAAAAATTAAATGTTTTCGGAAAAAAACTCAATGCTCAACTTCTTGAACTTGATAACGACATTAAGAAAATGACCGATGAACCTTCTTTGAATATTTCATCACCCAAACAATTAGGAGTTGTGCTTTTTGAAAAAATGGGTCTCAACGATAATGCCAAACGCACCAAAACCAAACAGTATTCAACCGACGAAGAAACATTAATGTCAATGCGCGGAAAACATCCTGTTATTAATAAAATTCTGGAATACCGCTCAATAAAAAAATTGTTGTCAACCTACGTTGAGGCTTTGCCGGAACTTATAAATAAAAAAACAGGACGTATTCATACTTCATTCAATCAAGCGATAACTGCAACAGGACGATTAAGTTCATCAAATCCAAATCTTCAAAATATTCCTGTTCGCGAAGAAGACGGACGCGAAATACGAAAAGCATTTATCGCATCCGACCAAAATCATGTTCTTGTGTCGGCTGATTATTCGCAAATTGAATTAAGGTTGATGGCTCACGTAAGCGAAGATAAAAATCTGATAAAAGCATTTAATTCCGACGAAGATATTCATACTTCCACAGCGGCAAAAATTTATCATATAAGCAATGCCGAAGTTACACGCGAGCAGCGCACAAAAGCAAAAACCGCAAACTTCGGAATTATTTACGGAATATCGGCTTTCGGCTTGGCTCAACGTCTGAATATATCAAACAGAGAAGCAAATGAACTTATTAACGGATATTTTCAGTTGTATCCTGATGTAAAAACATACATGAACAGGTCTATTGACAAGGCGCGTGAGCAGGGCTTTGCAGAAACAATTTTCGGACGAAAACGCCGCTTGCCAAATATCACTTCCGGTAATGCCGTTGTGCGCGGGCTTGCAGAACGAAATGCTATAAATACTCCCATACAAGGCTCTGCCGCAGATATTATCAAAATAGCGATGATTAAAATTACAGACAGATTAAGGCATGAAAACTTGTCTGCAAAAATGATTTTGCAGGTGCATGATGAACTTATTTTTGATGTTGAAAAGTCTGAACTTGAAAAGGCGTTAAGTATTATTTCAACAGAAATGCAAAACGCAGCAAATCTTCGCGTACCATTGACCGTCGAAGCGAATTACGGCAATAACTGGATAGAAGCGCATTAAAAAAATGTAATTTTTGTTATTATGATGACTGTAATGCGCACAGCCGAAGAGGCAATAGTAGTCCGTCATTGCGAGCGAAGCTAATTACTAACTTTGTATATTCTTTTTTCGGGTAAAAATGAATGTCTGAACTATGATTTGAGTGATTATAAGAAATTTTAATGTGAAACAAATTTCAGCCCTAACTCCAGAATGTTT
>JAIRRX010000055.1 GCA_031255755.1 Prevotellaceae bacterium
TTTTCCTGTCTTATTTTTTTGCATAAATACCAAATATTTTTGTCATAGCCATTTGAAATTATGAATGTTTCATAAAATTGCATTACCTTTTTGCTGTATCTTTACATAATTAATATAAATAATCACTAATCGGCTTTGTAGTGAATTTATGTCTTTGAAGTCAGGATTATTCAGTTGCGTTTTTCCAATATTGATTTATTAAAACAAATAGCAGTTTCGGAAAATTTACTAACTTTAAATTTTATTTTGTAATTCTAAAATGAAATTATATGACATCAAAAACGACATACAAACACACGATACAGCATCGGAAGTTGATTTTTCGCTGCGTGCAACCATTGTATCCATGATTGGATATATTCTTGATACTGCAAGCGTTGACGCGGATAAAAAAGGATTTGGCGTAAAAAAATTAAACAGCGAAAACCGTTCGTGGGTAATATCGCGCATGGCATTGGATTTGTACAGACTTCCATATAAATACGAAACGATTGATATTACAACATGGGTAAACGATTACGGAAAATTGCTGACAACGCGCAATTTTTTTGTTACGGACGAAAATAACTGTTCCATATTTGCTGCAGTAACACAATGGGCGATGATAGACCTGTCAACGCGCCGTCCTTTGGATTTGCGAAATGTTGACGAGTATAAACGTTATATGTGTATTGAGCAATCTCCCATAAATAATCCCATTAAAATTGCGGCGATAAATCCACAACAAACAATAATACATAAAGTTGCGTACAGCGACATTGATTTTAATCGACATGTAAATTCATTACGATATTTTACGCTGATGATTGACATGCTGCCGATTGAATTTTTGGCGAATACAAACCCGATTCATGTTGAAGTGAATTTTTTGCACGAATCACAATATGGCGATACTCTTACGGCAGGCTATGAGCAGTGCGGCTCAAAATCGCTGTTTGAAATAAAAAACAGCAACAACATTGCAATTTGCCGCGCATCAATAGAATGGAAAAACTGAAATGACATGGAAGAACTGAAATTACCGGCAACTGCCGACAAAAAAGAACTTTACGAATATTTGACAAAGCAGATAGAATCTATTATCGGCAATGAAAAAAATGTAATTGCAAACATGGCTAATGTTGCGGCTGCAATACGACAAGCATTTGATTTCCTTTGGGTTGGTTTTTATTTGTGTGATAATGATGATGAACTTGTACTTGGTCCGTTTCAGGGTGCAATAGCCTGCATACGAATCAAGTTCGGACGCGGCGTTTGCGGTACAGCGTGGAAATTGCAGCGTTCTGTTATTGTTGATGATGTTGACAAATTTCCCGGACATATCGCTTGCAACGCTGCTTCAAAATCCGAGATTGTTGTTCCGCTTTTCAAAAATAATAAAGTTTTTGCAGTGCTTGATATTGACAGCGATAAATTGACTGCCTTTGATGAAATTGATAAAAAAGCGCTGGAAAATATAGTAAAGATGATAATAAAAGATTAAAACCTGAAAAAGTCATTTACAATGTACAAAAATTTACAAATATTATGTATATATATTATTAATATTCAATAAAATAAATTTCATACCATTTCTTAATCAATATACATGTTATTTTCATAAAATTTTTATTTTATTTTGGTCGTTTGGAAGATTTTGCATGTTTTTTGTTTTACATTTTAATGGTTTTTTATATAAAAATACCCATAAAAATATTTCAATTATTTTTGCGGCGAATAATACTGTTTTATCATATATTTGCCGTATTATATTGTTGAAATTGATATAATTATAAAATTAATACAATATCTGTAATATTCAGTATGCCGAATTTTAATCTTTTCCATAAACTTTATGTTCAATTCAAAAAATATATATAACTTTGTAAAATTGTTGTAATAATGAAAACAAAAGAAGATATTGTAAAAAACTGGCTTCCACGATATACAGGCGCAAAATTGGAAGATTTTGGAAGTCATATACTACTTACGAATTTTAAAGCCTATATTAATATTTTTTGCGAACTGACAGGGTCAACCGTAATTGACAAAAGCGCAAATATGCAATGTGCTACATCCGACGGCATTACAATGGTAAACTTCGGAATGGGAAGCCCAAATGCGGCAATAGTAATGGACCTGCTTACAGCCATAGAACCCAAAGCCGTGCTTTTTTTGGGCAAATGCGGAACATTGAAACAAAAAAACAAAGTCGGCGATTTGATTTTGCCTATAGCAGCAATTCGCGGAGACGGAACGTCAAACGATTATTTACCGCCGGAAGTGCCGGCATTGCCTGCATTCAGCCTGCAACGGGTTGTTTCAACTACCATTCGCGATTTCGGCTTGGATTACTGGACAGGTACGGTTTACACAACTAACCGCCGCGTGTGGGAACATGACGACGAATTTAAGCAGTATCTCATAAAATTACGCTGCATGTCTGTAGATATGGAAACCGCTACTATATTTACGGCGGGATTTGCAAACAACATAAGCACAGGAGCTTTGCTTCTAACTTCCGACATGCCAATGATTGCTTCAGGAATAAAAACGACAGAAAGCGACAAAAAGGTATCGGAGCAATTTGTTGAAAATCACGTAAAAATAGGAACCGAAGCGCTTAAATTGCTCAGAAGGTCGGGACGTTCGGTAAAACATCTGAGATTTTGAAAATCAATATCGTGCAGATTTGTTGTTTCTTGCCTGCTTATCCTTTTCTATTCTCAAGATTTCCGATTCAACAAAGTACCCAGTCTTTTATTTATGATTATTTTTGTTTACTTTTGCAACGGAAAATAGAGTAAAAAATATGAAGGAAAATATAAAAACAACAATAAATCTGAGAGAACGAAATTAACAATACGCTGCCTTTAACAAGCGGTTTGGTGCAAGGCAGGCTGAAGTTAGGGCGTGAAAATCAAAAAAAATTGCATATATCCGTAAAATTTAGTATCTTTTCAGCGATGAGCAGATTGCTAATCTTTTTTTGAGAAAGAGTGTGATGTTGCGTGGATTAAAGAGTTTAGGCAAACAGTAAGACAGAACAGTAATTTTTTTGATGAAAGAATATGAATACATTACAAAATGATTTGGATATATAGTGTAGTTTTGTTACAGCAATAAACAAGTTATAGGCAAGTCGGCGGACAGCGCAGCGGGACAATGAAGTAGAAAAATTGAATGTTTAAAAATACAAACAAATTAATATTATGAGTTACAATTTTTTAGGTTTTGATAACGGATGGTTTGGCAACAACTTTGAAGAATATATGCTTTTGTGGTATATAGGCGACAAAGAAAGATTTCAAAAGGAAATTGAAAGAAAGAGTCTTTTTCAAAAATTATTCAAATCGTTTTTGCCAGAGTTAAAAATTAGCGCGATTATTAATAAAGTGATAGGTTTTGACCTTGTGAATAATCAAGGTACTAATGTTCTCGAAAAGATTTTTGACATCCTTGAAGATGAAAAAAATAGAAAAACGATAACAGAACATTTAAAGTCTATTTACAAGAAAGGTCGTAAAT
This sequence comes from Prevotellaceae bacterium, assembly GCA_031255755.1. Lineage (GTDB taxonomy): Bacteria > Bacteroidota > Bacteroidia > Bacteroidales > UBA932 > JAIRKV01. Next base: position 3,508 of record JAIRRX010000055.1, read on the forward strand.
CGGGAAAGTATTTTGAACATATAGAAAAAGATTGGGGCAAAACAACATTGAGTGATGTAGATAAAAACGACTTGGAAGGAAAATTGATAACAGTAGAAGGTAATCTTATTCATCGTTCTTCAGTAGTTCAATATAGTAAAAATACAAATAGCCAATTTAGTAAGGCTAATTTTGAATGGCTGTTATCTGATTTTCCCCCTCACGGTTTAACTTCAAAAAATGAACGATTTAAAGGAGATGTACTAATTTTGTCAGAAGATAAAGGTTTTACAGCAGCATTCAGTAATTATTTACCGTTCTGTTTACCTATTTCTTGGTATCCATTTGTGCGAATAACAGGATTTTATTCATCTTCTAAACAAAGTGTAAATGGCTATCCATCGCTATCAATAGTTTTGACTGAATATAGACCTCCCAAAAATCTTAATGCAGTTTTGCCGAATATCACAAATTTTCTAACCCGTGAACTTAAAAACAAAAATTACTTAAAAGAGAGTGAAGATTTTGAACTTTTCGCATATCTAATTCCAATTTTATTTCAGAAAGCAAACTTAACTCCTGAATTGGCAGAATCAGACTTATCCAACTTACTAAAAAAATATAGAGATGTATTAGGTGCTAATATACCAAATAAATTAATCTCATTTTATGACAACTTACCATAATATGCCACATCAAATGCCGGCAGGCAACAAGGGTTTGGCGCAAGGCGGCAGTAACCCCGCAGACAATTTTGTGCAAAATTGAACGTTTATCTCCCGCAGGAACATTGGTGGAAGCCGCCACCTGCGCCAAGCCGCCGACCGTTAGGGGCAACCAGACAGAAACTAGTAGAATATGAAATTTAAGTTAGAAACATATAATCGAAACACGTCAGACCAAGAATTACTCGACGACTTGACAAGAGTGGCTAAAGAAATTGGAAGGAATAAAGTGACTATAGACGAATACAATGAAAGAGGCATGTTTCATAGCACTACACTAACTCGACGTTTTGGTAATTGGTTTAAGTCGCTAGAAAAAGCGGGACTTGAAAAAACAAGAAACTTGAACATTTCTGACGAAGAACTTTTTGAAAATATTGAAGCCGTTTGGCTAACACTCGGAAGACAACCACGTTATAAAGAAATGACAAAGCCCCTTTCAAAATTTAGTTCTGGAACTTATGAAAAACGATATGGGACTTGGAGACAAGCATTGGAAAGATTTGTAGAGTTTATTAATTCAGAAGAAATTGAAACACAAGAAACTTTAAAAAGGAAAAATGAAGTACTACCCAAGCACAAAACAAAAAGAGATATTAATTGGCGATTACGGTTTCTTGTAATGAGAAAAGATAATTTTAAATGCGTTGCTTGTGGTCGAAATCCTGCAACTGACCCTGAAATAGTTTTACACGTTGACCATATTCTTGCATGGGACAAAGGGGGAGAAACCGTTTATGAAAACTTGCAGACTCTTTGCTCTGTTTGTAATATTGGAAAAAGTAATTTGGACTTTAAATTAAATGAAAATGGCAGCCCCTAACAAGCGGTTTGGCGTCAGGCGGTGCAGAAGTGCGGTTTTGCAAGTGGTAACGCCCACCGCCAACAAAAGCGACTGGCAGCCAATGCGAGCAACAGCTCTAACAGAAAGAGTAAATTCACAGTTTAGCTTTCCCTTTTGACAAAAAGCGTGATACTTTACCGAAACTCAACGAAGTAACCGATAGCCATTGATAAGTCGATAATACAGCGGTTTAT
>JAIRRX010000097.1 GCA_031255755.1 Prevotellaceae bacterium
TATAAATCCCGAATTAATTTAAAAGAAAACGAAATTAAACAGCCTTAAACATAATAAAGGTTTCTTTGAAATTTTATATAAAGCACGGTGGATATTAAACTTCTTTGGAAAGCATCTTATCGAAGCGTCATTGCGAACCAATAGCAACCGCATGACGTCATTGCTTCGATTGCTTCGTACGTCATTGCGAGCGTTAGCGAAGCAATCCAGTATTATTATTATTTAGTCTTTTCTTTTTTTCTGGATTGCTTCGGCGTTCCGCCTCGCAATGACGTACAAAGTCTGGATTGGCTAACGCCGAACTCCGTTTCGCTTCGGTTGCTTCGTCATTCGCTTCGCTCATTCCTCGCAATGACGACATGCGGTTGCTTTGGTGTTCGCAAAGCCGGTTATCTAATCAATTTCCTAAAAAGTTTATTCTTCCGAAACTTCAACAATGACGTCTCTGTATGCGGTGAGTACCTGCGATTTGGATAAAAATCCGTAATAAACATTATTTTCATCAACAACAGGCAAATTCCATTTTTTTGTTTCTTCAAATTTCTTAATCACAACGGTCATCGTATCATTTATGTTTATTGTTACGGGAGATGAAAACATAAAATCACGCACATAAACCGAGTTGTAAAGTTTACTGTCAAACATTATTCGGCGCACGCTGTCAAGATAAACCAGCCCAAGCAATTTTCCATTATCATCCGCTACCGGAAAAATATTGCGGTTTGACACCGAAATTGTTTTTATGAAATCTCCGAGCGTATCATTACGTTTTACAGCAACAAAATCTTTTTCAATCAGTTGTTTGATATTCAAAAAAGTTAACGCTGCCTGATCTTTGTTATGCGTAATAAGATCGCCTTGCAAAGCGAGCCTTCGCGTATATATGGAATGGCGTTCAAATGAGCGGTTTGTCAAAAATGCAGATACCGAAGCAATCATCAACGGAAAAAACAAGCCGTACCCGCCTGTTATTTCTGCAATTAAAAATATGGCAGTCAGCGGCGCGTGCATCACGGCAGCCATCATTCCACCCATTCCCACAAGGGTAAAATTTACTTCGGGAACATTTGCAATGCCAAGCGTATTTATGATTTTTGCTATCAGGAATCCCGATATTCCGCCGATAAAAAGCGTTGGACCAAAAGTCCCTCCCACTCCGCCGCAGCCATTAGTCAAAGCCATTGCCACAACTTTGAAAATTATAATTGCCGCGAGATATGCAAACATTATCCATATCGTATCCTTAAAGGCATAAAACATGCTATCCCGAAAAATATCTTCGGAATTGCCCGTAAGCAATGATGTTAAAATGTCGTAACCTTCGCCGTAAAGAGGAGGAAGTAAAAATATTAAAATTCCAATACCTACCGAGCCTGTAATCCAGATTTTATATTGCTTTATGATTTTTGACAGTCTGTTTTCAATTGCAAGCGTTGCACGTGTAAAATACAGGGCAACCAATCCGCAAAATAAACCCAGCACAATATAAAAAGGAATATTGAACATCGAAAATTCGGTTATCAGATTGGTAAATTCTACTTCGTTTCCAAGAAACATATACGATACCAGCGTTGCCGAAAGAGACGATATAAGAAGCGGAATAATTGAAGAAAGAGTTAAATCAAGCATCAAAATTTCAAGAGTAAAAACAACTCCTGCAAGCGGAGCCTTGAAAATGCCTGCAACCGCTCCTGCCGCTCCGCAACCTACAAGCAAAGTGATTGTTTTGTAATTCCGTCCGAAATATTGCCCTATGTTAGACCCTATTGCTGCGCCTGTTAACACAATGGGCGCTTCCGCTCCAACCGAACCTCCGAAACCTATCGTAAATGAACTTGCTATGACAGACGAATAGCAATTATGCGATTTTAATTTTGACTTTTTACGCGATATTGCGTATAATACTCTTGTAATTCCATGACTGATATTGTCGCGAACAAAATATTTTACAAAAATAACCGTAATCAAAATACCTATTCCGGGATACGCCAGATAAAGCAAACTTCCTGTTTCGGCATTCAACCAGTTTGTCAACAAAAATTTTACGCCGATAATTGTATGCTTCAGCATCACGGCAGCCAAGCCCGCAGCCAAGCCGACAATCAAAGCAAGTATTATCAGCGCTTTTCTGTCGCCGAGCGAAAGCAGTTTATTTATTATCTTTTGCGCTGTCTTTTTCAAATTTTACAATGATTTATCAACTGCAAAAATATAAAAAAACTGCAAAATTTCTATTTTTCCCAAATCTTTCCAGAATCACTCTGTAATTTTGCAGTGATAATTGGACTTATAAACATTAGAATGATTTATTATGAGAAAAAAGTTTTCAGTTTTATTAGGGAAATATTGTTTTGTCCGTTAGTTTATGTGGATTTATCGAATAGTTTAGACTTGGAATTTAACAGCAAAAGCAATATTCAGGAAATTGATTACTAATGAAAATATCTTATTATTAATATTAATAAAAAAATTATGAAAAAATTTAATGTATTAGTAATGGCGTTAATCGCCATAATGATGATTGGTTGCGAAAAAAACAGCAACGATATTGTGCCTAACAATCCGAATGTACCTGCGGGAACAGGCGCAATACAAAGCCCGCAAGTTACAAACGATTATTCCAATCAGGAAATTTCCGATATGGTGGTGCAGTTTGAAAACGGACATTTCCGCGACATTCATGCCTCGCAAGTGCCGGAGATAATTACAACTGCTTTTATACGCGATTTTCAGAATGTGCGCGATGTAGAATGGGAAGTCGGCGTTTCTAATCCAGATGTATATGAAGTTGAATTTGAGGCAGCAGGAAGAGATTACACCGCTTTTTACGACTTGCAGGGTAATCTGCTTATGTATATTGTTGAACTGTGGTGGAACGAAGTTCCGCAAGCGGTAAAAAATGCTGTGTCGGCAAAATATGCAGGCTACTATATTGATGACGTTGACAGAGTGAGCGTAGGTAACACTGTGATTTATCAGGTTGATTTGGAAAAAGGCAACAGCGAAATTTTTGCTCATTTCACTGAAAACGGCGATTTTATTTCCGAAGGTATTGATTATTAAATTTAACATTTTAATCGTCTTGCAGCAATCGACACATAAGGTTGTAGTTTTTTAAAACGAGAATACAAATTACACTTTAAGTTTCTATTGCCAAAGCGCAAAACATCAAAAACTGCTACATTTTGAAGCAGTTTTTTGTTTTTTAATGATTAATTGAACAGTGCCTTTTTACTCCGATTGCATTTGTGAAAATGTATCGCCGCTTCTTCTCTCTTAAATATTTTGTACATTTGCAGAAATTATTAAAAAGAAAATATGTAAACAGTCAGCGTTGCGCCATAATAATTGCCGATAAACGCTTTAAAAATACACAAAATATTTCTCATACAACATT
>JAIRRX010000128.1 GCA_031255755.1 Prevotellaceae bacterium
CTAACTGGTAAATTCATTGATTTAATATCATAAAATATTATGTAAAAAAAACTTTTTCACAAAAAATATTGATAATTAGAAAAAAAAAACTACCTTTGCAGCCCCTAAAAAGGGAATAAAAATTAGGTATTAACTGAAATATAAATGGACACACTAAGTTACAAAACAGTTTCGGCAAACAAATCTACAGTACAAAAAGAATGGATTTTGATTGACGCAACAGATGTGGTTTTAGGTCGTCTTGCATCGCGTACGGCGCTTATACTTCGCGGCAAGACAAAACCTAATTACACTCCTCACGTAGATTGCGGAGATAATGTCGTAATTATTAATGCAGAAAAAGTGAGACTTACAGGTAAAAAAATGACGGATAAAGTTTATGTTCGTCATACAGGGTATCCCGGCGGGCAAAGGTTTACAACCCCAAGCGAATTATTAAAACGCAAACCTCACGCTGTAGTAGAAGAAGCAATCAGGGGGATGCTTCCGAAAAACAGACTTGGCGCAAAACTGTTTCGCAATCTGTATGTATATGCAGGCAGCGAACATCAGCAGGAAGCGCAAAAGCCTAAACAAATTAATATAAACGAACTTTTATAATTAAGAATGGAAGTAATTAATGCACTTGGAAGAAGAAAAGCTGCCATAGCACGTATTTACATTAGCGCAGGCAAAGGAAACATTACCATTAACGGTCGTGAATTGAATAACTATTTTCCGACCGAACTGTTGCAATATGTGGTAACGCAGCCGCTTGTATTAACCGAAAATGTAGGCAAATACGATATTAAGGTTAATCTTGCAGGCGGAGGAACAAAAGGTCAGGCAGAAGCATTACGCTTGGCTGTTGCACGCGGACTTTGCAAAATCGATGCGGAAGCCAACCGTCATGTATTGAAAGAACATGGCTTGCTGACTCGCGACTCGCGCGTTGTAGAACGTAAAAAACCGGGACGTCCCGGCGCTCGCAAAAAATTTCAATTCAGCAAACGTTAGAATGAAATTGAGGATTTTGAATATTAAAATTAATATCAAAATACAAAAACTATGGTACAGTACAGTAGCGGTTTAATTGATAATAAAATAAAGAAAAACAAAATTTTCTGACAGAAAACAATGCTGCTGCTGCGAAAAATCGTTTCGACCGGATAAAATTCCGCTGCAAAACGATTGATGAAATGAGTAAACAATATGTTTAATAAAACGGTTTTAAACCAAAAAAATTAATTAAAAAATGTCAAGAACAAATTTTCAAGAATTACTTGATGCAGGTTGCCACTTCGGACACTTAAAAAGAAAATGGAATCCTAAAATGGCGCCGTACATATTTATGGAAAAAAACGGCATCCACATTATTGACCTGCACAAAACAGTTGTAAAAATAGATGAATCGGCTCACGTACTCAAACAGATAGCACGTTCAGGTCGTAAAATTTTATTTGTAGCAACAAAAAAACAGGCAAAAGACATTGTATCGGAAAAGATACAAGCAATAGGAATGCCTTATGTTACAGAACGTTGGGCAGGCGGAATGTTAACCAATTTCCCGACAATTCGCAAAGCAATCAAAAAAATGAACGTTATTGATAAAATGAGTACTGATGGAACATTCGGCACATTATCAAAACGTGAAAGATTACAAGTTACGCGCCAACGCGCAAAACTGGAAAAAAACTTAGGTTCAATAGCTGATATGGCAAGACTTCCGGCTGCTATTTTTGTTGTTGATATACAAAAAGAAGCAAACGCCGTAAAAGAAGCAAATCGTCTTAACATTCCGGTATTTGCAATGGTTGATACATGTTGCGACCCAACACTCGTAGATTATGTAATTCCTGCAAACGATGATGCGGCTAAATCAATATCGCTTATAATTGATATTGTTTGCAAAGCAATCAACGAAGGCAATGAAGAACGTAAATCGGAACGCGAAAAGGAAGAAGCCGTTAACGCTGCCGTAAAAAAAGAAACAGCAGGCGGAGATGTAAAAGATCATTCGAATAAAAAAATACGCGCTCGTAGAAATAGAAAAGACTAATAAATTAACGTTTAAAATTACAATTATATGGAAATAAAAGCCGCAGATGTAGCAAAATTAAGAAAAATGACAGGCGCAGGAATGATGGACTGCAAAAATGCACTTGTTGAAGCAAATGGCGATTATGACAGAGCGCAGGAAATAATACGTGAAAAAGGTAAACTTGTTGCCGCAAAACGCGCAGACAGAGAAACAACCGAAGGTAGCGTAATTGCAAAAATAACTGCCGATAAACGCACAGGAATTATTGTTGGTATAGGATGCGAAACAGATTTTGTTTCAAAAAATCAGGAATTTCAAAATTTAGCCAATTCAATCGCCGAAATTGCAATCGAAAAACTTCCTTCGGATATAGAAGCGTTAAAAGCATTGAATACAGGAAGCGAAACGGTTGAAAATATTATTACACAGCAATCTGGTAAAACAGGCGAAAAACATCAACTTTGCCATTACTCGCAAATAACCGGCGAATATGTTTCAGGATATATTCACATGACAGGAAAATTGGCTTCTATCGTCGCATTTAATAAAATTATAGATGCAGAAGCAGCAAAAGAAATAGCAATGCAAGTTGCAGCAATGAATCCTGTTTCGGTTTCGGAAGACGATTGTCCTGTTGCAATAAAAGAACGCGAATTGAAAATAGGGCGCGAAAAAGCAATCATGGAAGGCAAACCCGAAAATATTATTGAACGCATTGCCGAAGGTAATTTAAATAAATTCTACAAAGAATCTACATTGCTCAATCAGGCATTTATTAAAGATGCAAAGCAATCGGTGGCAAATTATCTTAAATCTGTTGACAAGGAAGTAAAAGTTATAGGATTTATACGATTCTCATTGAGCGATTAATAATTTTATTCTTTTTGATTAATAATGTTTGAGAGTGTCGTTAAAAACACTCTCTTTTTTTGCATGGTGTTATATGATTTATTAATGATGTTTTTTTCGTCATTTCAAGCGTAGCAATTTAAGCCTATTTTCTTTATCTGGGTTATTTAAACGTAATGAAGGTCATTTTCCTTTCTTTGTCATAGCGAAAGCAACCATTTTAATCAAAAAACTATTTACCAAATAAATCTACTAAACAAATGATATTCGCAATTATATAAATAATTGTATTAATTATCAAATCAAAAGAAATATAATCAAAAGTTAGAATTGAAAAATACACAAACAGCGTATATGTAAATGTGATGTTGTATAAGTATCAAAGATTTCAAAATCAGGACATGATTAACATCATTCATACTTTTCTTCGCCACTTTCGTAGCGCAGATATTTTGCCGACAAACGAGCAATCATTTTGGATATTGCATCAATGGCTTGCTGCGTTTCTGTCGAAATATCATAATTTTTGAGACTTAGCAAAATTCGTGCATACAAGGCATGAAAGCACAGTTCTATTTCATTATCACAGCGTTGCTCCAACTTTTTACCGAAATCAATCATCGATGGTTTTGCAATTCCGTAAAGTTCGGCATATTTATCATCGTGTTGCAAAAGATATAAATGCACATCGTTTAAATCGGCAATCAGATGCAACGAGTGAGATGTATGCCCTGACTGCTGTTTTTTCTCAAACTGCAATAACTGCACTGTACCCATGTACCATGCAAGAGTTTGTTTTTTAGTATTTTCATCAACTTGCAAAGGTTCGACCAGCGTTTTATAAATTTGATTTTCATCAAAGTTTAATGCACGAAGCAAATCTTCAATTTGCCACAGGTATAAAATATATTCGGCAATATTTTCTCTTCGTTTTTGTTTTGCAATTAGCATGTTTTTGAAAAATAAGGTTTATAAAATTATTGTAAATTTTGCACGATCTTATGTGATTTTATTCATAATATCATCAAGCGCACGGCGTTCTTTTTTTGTTGGGCGTCCGCTGCCTTTGTCGCGATGTACAAATATTCCGATATTTGTTGCATCAAGTTTGGCGATTTCCTCAGGAGATGTGAGATTTTCTGCATACTGCGCCACATTCTTTGCAGGTTGACGGTTTTGAGTAATATCAATAACACGATAAGTATAAACAACAGGCAACTTGCGTACTGTAACAGTTTCGCCTTTCCTTATCACCCGAGACGGCTTACATTCCACATTGTTTATTATTACTTTTCCGTGTTTGCATGCATCGGCGGCTTCGCTGCGAGTTTTATAAATTCGCACAGCCCACAGCCATTTGTCAATTCTTACATCGTCCATGATTTTGTGAAAATCTAATATTTTATCAAATTGACAGGGTATCCTGTTTTTGCCAATATTGTATCCTGCAATAAAAATAATGAGATTGCCGAAAATAAAACTGTTTTTTCATTTTATCTGATTTAATAATGATAAATTTATTAATCACAGCGCCGTATCTATTTTTGCGAGAGCTTCTTCCAAAGTAGATTTTGTGTTCTTGCAGCCATACAACACCCCGAGCGTATATTCCAGTCGGAGCGTATAGAAATCGTACATCGGAACAGCAACCGGTTTTCCTGCCTGTTCCAACATCTTTTCTTTCTTTATTTCTTCATATTTCTCTCTGTTGTGAATATCCATATCCATTTTTGTTTCTTCTATCCGAATGTATGCATTCCAAAGAGACAGCAAAACCTCTTTGTCTTTCACGAAACGCATACTTCCCGAAATCTTAAACATTTCAAAAGCGTTAGATAAAGTCATAACAGAATTGAGGAGATAATAATCGTCTGCATAATACTGAATAGAATCGGGATCTAATGTATTTTTGTCGTGCGACAGTAAATACATGGAATAGTTTATTTCTTTTTCTATCGCGCCTGTCAACCATTCAAGGTCGTGAAGGTTTGTTTCCAGTTCCAGTTTCACCGCGTTGAAGTAAAGCGCCATGTCTTTCTTTTCGCTTCGTGCTGTCAGCCAGTTGTTGGCGGATAGCGTAATTGCAATACCAATCACTACTACGGAAAGTTCTCGTAAATATTTCATGATTTTCTTTCCGTTCAAACAATGTCCTTTCCTGTTCATTTTGTCCGTGCAGGTTTCCCCTGCGTTTTCCGTTTCTTTTGATAAATCATTCATATCAAATTCAATTTAATATTAATATCTCATTTTATTTGATTTTCTTTTGTATTAAAAATATTCATAGTTCTTTCTATTCCGATTGTAACAAACGATACAACAGCATCATGCACTGTTTTAAGTTTTTCGGGAAGGAGTTTTGTTTCTTCGCTGTTCCATTCATCAAGAACATAATCAACCTGCCCGCCCTGCGCAAAATCATGTCCTATTCCGAATCTCAGTCGATTGTAATTGCTATGTCCCAATGTTTCATTGATATTTTTTAATCCGTTATGTCCGCCATCGCTGCCTTTGGTACGTATGCGCATCTGTCCGAAAGGCAAAGACAGGTCATCAAGAATTACAAGCAGGTTTTCTATAGGGATTTTTTCTGCTTTCAACCAGTAAGCAACAGCTTTTCCACTCAGGTTCATATATGTGGATGGTTTAAGCAGCCACACCGAACGACCTCTGATTTTCACTTCGCCGAGCGCTCCGTATCTGAGTGTGCTAAAAGTAACACTGGACGCTTCGGCAAAAGAGTCCAGTGTTTTAAAACCTATGTTATGTCTTGTATTGGCATATTCGGCGCCAATATTTCCAAGACCTGCTATCAAATATTTCACTTCAACAGGTTATTATTTCTGTTGTTCTTCTGCCGTTGCGGCTGCTCCCATTGCTGCTCTGGTCATTTTTACAGAACAGATAATATTGGATTTTGGTGTAATAATATTTAACTTATCCAAGGATAAGTCGCCTACACAGATAGATTTTCCAAGTTGGAGATTTGTAATGTCCACAGGAATTTCATCAGGCAGGTCGTTTAATAATGCCGAAACTTTAATTTTTCTGCTCAAAACCTGCAATTTACCGCCTTGCTTTACGCCTTCGGAATGTCCTGTTATTTTAACAGGAATCTCAATTGCTACAGGCTTGTTTTCGTCAACATTCAGAAAGTCAATATGTAATATTTTATCGGTTACAGGATGAAACTGTATATCTTGTAGAATACATGTTTCTATTTTACCGTCAATATTGACTTCAACAATGTAAGAGAAAGGAGTATAAATAAGATCTTTCAACTCTTTTTCGACCAAAATAAAATTTTGATTTTCCGCCTTGTTTCCGTAAAGTATGCATGGAACAAGATCTTTTTTGCGTAATTCCTTACTGCCTTTTTTACCAAGATTGGTTCTTGACTGACCGTTTAATTTGATTGTTTTCATTTTACTTAAACTAATAATTGCTACTCAGATTTATTTGATTTTCAAAAAAATCCCCATTACAACATTAACCTGATAAGGATAATTTTGGGAGCGCAAAGGTAACAAAATATTCCAAATAAAAAAATAATTTTCACATATTTAACTGCCAAATGCAAAAGAAAATAACATATTAAGGCAGATAAAACAAAACTGTTAATTTTGTGATTTACCAGCCAAAATGATTGAAATGATAGAAAAATAGTTTGAAAAAATATTTTGACTTATAGTAGATAAGTAAATAGTGCACATTCATTTTTATTCAGGAATATTTTTTATATTTGTGTCCATATTTTAACAGTACAATTATATGAGCATGATAAAAGAAATTTTGAATGAAAGAGGAATAAA
>JAIRRX010000020.1 GCA_031255755.1 Prevotellaceae bacterium
CAATGACGTACTAAAACGAATAAACAAACAAATAAATTATAAACAGATTAAAATAATAGAAAAATGAAAAAGAAAATTAAACTAATGATTGCAGCCGTTGCGCTGCTGATGATGGCTGCCTCGTGCAGCAAGGACGACCCCGCTCCCGTACAGGTTAGCGGAATAACTCTCAACAAAACCGAACTCACGCTTGCCATAGGCAGCAGTGAAACACTAACCGCAACCGTAAATCCCGACAATGCCGCCGACAAAACAGTAACATGGACAAGCAGCGCGACAGGGGTGGCAACCGTCGAAAACGGCGTAATAACGGCTGTGGCAGTTGGCTCAGCAACCATTACAGCAACTTCCGCCAACGGCAAAACTGCAAGATGCGAAGTTACGGTTGAGGTGGCAGTTGTGGAAGTTGAAAGCATAACTCTTGAACCTGCTCCCCTCAATCTTTATGTTGGCGATAGCGAAACACTAACCGCAACCGTAAATCCCGACAATGCCACCGACAAAACAATAACATGGCAAAGCAGCGACACTGAAGTTGCAACTGTTACTGATGGCGTAGTACCGGCAATAGCCGCAGGCACGGCAACTATTACGGCAACTTCCGCCAACGGCAAAACTGCTACATGCGACATAAATGTTGCCATACGTCCAACAATAGAATTTACCTTTACAGGAACTTCCATAGAATTCGGCGTTATGGCGCAAAGTATGACTGTTGACTGGGGCGATGGCGTAACAAACTATTCCAATTCGCATACCTATCAAAACAACGCCAATCACACCGTACGCATATATGCGGAAGGCTTAACCTTCTTTGAGTGCTACGGTCAAAGATTAACTACTTTGGATGTAAGCAACTGCACTGCATTAACAGAGTTGTATTGTTACGATAATCAATTAACCTCTTTGGATGTAAGCAACTGCACTGCATTAACAGAGTTGGATTGTTCCGATAATCAATTAACCTCTTTGGATGTAAGCAACTGCACTGCATTAACAGAGTTGTATTGTTGGGATAATCAGTTAAGCGCATTGGATGTATCAAAGAATACGGCGTTAATATTGTTGGATTGTGGCCGTAATCCGTTAGTTTCCTTGGATGTCTCCAATAATACGGAGTTACAATTTTTGTTTTGTTTCGATAATCAATTAGACGCCAATGCTCTTGATGAACTCTTTGATACTTTGCCCACCGTTCAGTCGGGTGATATAGACATTAGGAATAATCCCGGAACCAACGGTTGCGACCGCAGCATAGCCATTGCCAGAGGCTGGGTGTTTAGATAATGAATTTAAATATCAAAAACAGCATGAATGATTGGCAGTCATTTCAAGCATAAAATAACAAAGCAAGCCCCCACTTTCGTGGAGGCTTCTTTTTTGCAAGGGCGTCATTGCGAGGACAAAGAAAAAACAAGAACGTCATTGCGAACTGCGAAGCAGTGAAGCAATCCAGAAAAAGAAAAGATGAATAATAGATTCTGGATTGCTTCGTCATTCGTTGCACTCACTCCTCGCAATGACGTACAAAGTCTGGATTGGCTAACGCCGAACTCCGCTTCGCTTCGGTTGCTTCGCTGACGCTCGCAATGACGTACTATATTATAAAGCATTTTCCAAAAAATATGTGAATTGTGATGGCAGAGTTTTATTTTTCGGCGTTTGGTTGTTTTAGAAAATTAAATGAATAATTTTTATTTTTTCCCGACAGTTATATATTCTGTGAGCATTATCAAAGAATCGCGGGCTTCGCTTTTTGGAAATTCTTCGAGCAGGTTCTGCGCCTGATTGCAGAAATATTTTATTTTTCCTTCGGCATAGTCAATTCCCTGATGCTGCTGGGTAAATTCGATTATTTGGTCTATATACTGTTGATTTTCGGCGCATACATTCAGTTTTTCGAGTATTTCTTTCTGTTTGTCGGCGGTTGCATTTCTGAGAGCATAAATCAGCGGTAATGTCAATTTGTGTTCGCGCAGGTCATTTCCGTATGATTTTCCTGTTTTCTTTTTCTTATCGAAATCAAGAATATCATCTCTTATCTGAAAAGCCAAGCCTATGTTGTGTCCTGTTTCGGTCATTTTATTCACCGTTTTCTCGTCAGCTCCGACAGATACGGCGCCAAAACGTGTACATGCGCATATCAGGCTTGCTGTTTTTTTATAAATAATATCCATATAATCTTCTTCGGTGGTATCCAGAGTTATTGATTTCTGTATTTGAAACAGTTCTCCTTCGCTGAGCAGTTTCACTATTTTTGTTGCCGTTGACAGAATATCATATATTTTATTTTTTGTTATGATGTCAAGCGCTTTTGCGAGAAGATAATCGCCGACAAGTACTGCAATCTGCGGCGACCATTGCGACTGTATCGTGGGCATTCCGCGCCGTATTTCCGCGCCATCTACAATATCGTCATGAATAAGTGTTGCAGTGTGTAAAATTTCCATCGCCTGTGCGGTGATATATGTTTTTTTACAAATTGTGCCGTTCATCTTTGCCGAAAGTAAAATGATTATCGGACGCAACAGTTTTCCTTCGCAGGTAAGCACATATTGCGTAATATCATCAAACACAAAATTGAACGAAGCAAAGCCTTTACTGTAAAACTTTTTGAATTGAGCAAGTTCACCTGTTATTGTTTTTTTTATATCTTCAAAAATCAAATCCATATTTTGAGGTAATTAATGTATTTGACCGTTAAACGACTGCAAATTTTATCGCATCGCTGTTCCACGCTGCCGAATTATTAACGGCATCAAGTACCTGTTCGGGCGTATCAACAAACTTCCACATATCTATTGACTGTTTGTTCATAAAATTTTCATCAATCATTTTTATCAGCAATTCTTTGAGATTGTCGTAAAATCCGTTTGTGTTGAGAATAACTATGGGTTTTGTAAACCTGCCGAGCCGTTTGAGCGTGATGACTTCCATCAGTTCTTCGAGTGTTCCGCAACCTCCGGCAAGGGCAATAATGGCATCAACATTGTCAATCATTTGCTTTTTACGTTCGCGCATATCATCAACAACAATCAACTCGCTGAGTTTTTTGCTGTCCCATTCAACGCTACGCATAAATTCGGGAATAATGCCGACTGTGTAGCCGCCGTTTTTTGCCGCCGTTTCGATTATTTTTCCCATTAGTCCGTGCGAACCGCCACCACAGACAATCACATATCCTGCCTGCACAAGTTCACAAGTGATTTTTTCTGCTGCATCAAAATGTATTCTATCAATTTTATCACTTGATGAACAAAATATACAAATTCGTTTAATCATCTTCTTCAAAAAAAATTACACAAAATTACAAAAAAACATAACTCCAACTATTAAAAAACAATTAAAGTATGTAAATAATATTATTTTGACCGAAACATATAATTTTATGGCTGCAATAACATTAGTTTTTATTTGTCAACGGACATTTGTAAATAATAAAACAGTCGGTTTTCATAAATCTTATATGAATTTTATGATTGAGGAAGAAGTTGCCATAGTACAAAACAAATTTATTGTACATTATCGATAAAAACTGTAAAATAATTTTATTTATCCGAAATATTTGCCTATTTGTGATACTACCGCAGCAAAAGTAAACACCACAACTCTGTCATAAGGTTTTATTTCAACATCGTTTGCGGCAATAATGCTTGTGTCGCCGCGAATGATTCCGCATATAACGGCATCCTGAAAAGCAAGTTCTCCTATCTGCTTTTTGGTAGCGGGACTTCCCGGCTTTGCAATAAATTCAAGCACTTTCGCATCCGAACCAGAAAGATATTTTACCGTTTGAACATCCGAGCCTATTGTAAATCGAAATATTCTGCTTGCCGCAATAATTTTTTTATTGATAACGGTATCAATTCCCACATGCTCGGCAAATTTTATATAGTCGATATTTTCAACTTCGGCAATGGTTTTTTTCACTCCCAAACGTTTTGCCGACATGCAGGTTAAAATATTTACTTCCGAACTTCCCGTAACGGCAACAAAAGCATCCATATTTTGAACTTCCTCTTCAACAAGCAAATCCATGCTTCGCCCATCTCCGCCGATAATAAGTGATTTGGGAAGAGTTTCGGCAAGCTGTTCGCATTTGTTCATGTCGTTTTCGATAAGTTTTATGTTTGTTCTGTCTTCAAGTTCGCGAGCCACTCTTGTTCCAATACGGCTTCCGCCGAGTATCATCAGGTTACGGACGTTGATATTTGTTTTTCCGCAAAGATGCAAAAGACTGTCGGCATGGTCGCTGTCGGCGATAAAATAAACGGTATCATTAATCTGAAATATGTCGTTTTCTTTTATCAGTCTTGTATTTTCATTGCGTGTAACAGCAACAATCTTACCCTGAATGTTATTGTTTTCCGATTGCAAAAAACTTATTGTCTTACCAGCCAAAGGCGCGCCTTCTTCAATCTTTGCAGCTATTAACTGCAACTTTCCTCCCGAAAAGTCAATATATTCGGATGTGCCTGTTTGACGCAGCAGTTTGATAATTTCATTGGACGCAATGCGTTCGGGATAGATAAGATAATCTATGCCAAGATTCAAAAATATTTCCTTGTTATAGGGAAAAAGGTATTCGTTGTTATTTATTCGCGCTATTACACGTTTTGCACCCAAACTTTTTGCCAGCAAGGCGCAGGTGATATTCATATCCTGGTCTTCGGCGGGATTTACCGCAATAAACAAATCGGCTCGCTTGATATTTGCTTCATTCAAAACGGAAATAGCCGTAGGCAGTCCGTTAATCGTGAGTGCATCAACTGCCAACTCAACCTTATGCAATCGTTCTTCTTTGGAATCAATTATGGTTACATCATGATAAGCGCCGGTAAATAATTTTGCCAGATAAAAACCTACTTCTCCCGCGCCTGCAATTACTATTTTCATTTGTAAAATATTAAACAATGTACAAAGATAATATAAATAATAAAAATGCTGATAATTTAATATTGATACTTAAATAATTTATTAAGATACAAATTATAATCGCTTTTGCAAATAATATTTTTCATTTAATTGCAGGTATTTTGATGTCAATAAATTTCTGCGGTATGTAATGACGAAGCAATACGGATACTTATTGTTAATACTGGATTGGCTGCGCTTCGGGCTTTGCCCTCGCAATGACGTGCTTTTCCCTTTTATACAAATACCAATTTTGCAGAAAACAAATTTTTATATTTTTTCAACTTTTGCTTTTACGGAAATATCATCCAAATCCAAAATACTGCCGTCTTCAATACTGTCTTCAAAACTTATTTTTGCAGCCAGAGTCTGTGTTGATATGTAATCATAAAACGAATTTACCGCTTTTATTACAGTGTCGTTTTTTTCAATACGGATGTTTATTTTGTCGGTTACATCAAAGTTGCTGTTTTTGCGCATGTTTTGTATTCTGTTGACAATTTCGCGAGCAATACCTTCATCAAACAGTTCGGGCGTAACAGTTATATCCATGGCAACTGTGAGTTTTCCTTCTGTTGCCACCAACATTCCCGGAATATCTTCAAAAGTTATTTCAACATCTTCAAGTGTGATATTTACTTCGCCTGAAGGCAACTTTAAAATTAATTTCGACTGATTTTCCAAATTATTAATATCGTGCTGTGAAAATTCCGAAATTGCAGTCGAAATTTCTTTCATTTGCTTGCCGTAAATTTTTCCCAGCGTTTTGAAATTAGGTTTGATTTTTTTGATAATTATTCCTGTCGTATCGTCCAGAAATTCCAGTTCTTTTACGTTTACTTCGCCAAGTATTAAATGTTTAACGGCTTCAAGACTGTTTTTCATGCCTGCATCCGAAACGGGAATCATAATCTTCATGAGCGGCTGGCGTACTTTTTTGTTTGCCTTGCGGCGAAGAGCCAATACCATCGAACATACCTGCTGCGCAAGATTCATTTTTTCTTCAAGACCTGCATTTATCAGCGCGTCATCGAAAGACGGAAAATTTGCCAGATGCACCGAATTTTCACCATATCGACCGCTTACCTCATTCAAATCGCAAAATAAATTGTCGCAAAAGAAAGGCGCTATCGGAGCGGCAAGCAAAGCAACCGTTTGTAAACACTGTTGCAAAGTTTGATATGCCGCAAGTTTATCGTCATTCATTTTTCCTCCCCAAAAACGTTTACGGTTTAGACGTACATACCAGTTGCTTAAATTGTCAATAACAAAATCCTGAATTGCGCGTCCTGCGCGTGTAGGTTCGTAATTTTCATAAGCGTTTTCAACTTCCTTAATCAGCGAATTAAGCAATGAAATTATCCATACATCAATTTCCGGACGTTTGTCAACAGGTATTTCCGTTTCGTTACCCTGATAATTGTCAACATTTGCATAAAGAGCAAAAAACGAATATGTGTTGTAAAGTGTTCCGAAAAATTTACGTTTAACTTCATCAACGCCGCCGGTATCAAATTTAAGATTGTCCCATGGTTGCGAATTTGTTATCATATACCAGCGCAAAGTATCGCTTCCGTATTCGTTCATCACTGCAAACGGCTCAACCGCATTACCCAGACGCTTACTCATTTTGTTTCCGTTTTTGTCAAGAACAAGCCCGTTCGAAATTACGTTTTTAAACGAAACACAGCCTTTTACCATTGTTGAAATTGCATGAAGCGTAAAAAACCAGCCGCGCGTCTGGTCAACGCCTTCGGCAATAAAATCTGCGGGAAACGCTTCCAAAGTTTTGCCCATGTAATGCTGCTGAGCAAAAGGCATTGCTCCCGAATCAAACCAAACATCAATCAAGTCAGGTTCGCGTTTCATTGGTTCGCCTTTTTCCGAAATCAAAACAATTTCGTCAATATAAGGACGATGTAAATCAATTTTTTTGTAATTTTCACTTGAAAAATCGCCAATATTAAAACCTTTTGCCTTATACGGATTTTCTTTCATCAATCCTGCCGACACCGATTTTTCTATTTCGTTGTAAAGTTCTTCTATTGAACCTATACATTTTTGTTCGTTTCCATCGGCTGTACGCCAAACAGGCAAAGGAGTTCCCCAATATCGAGTCCGTGAAAGATTCCAATCTTGAAGGTTTTCGAGCCATTTTTCAAAACGTCCTGTTCCGGTGCTTTCGGGTTTCCATTTTATTGTGCGGTTCAGTTCAATCATTTCATCTTTTCGCGCCGTAGTTTTTATGAACCACGAGTCAAGAGGATAATAAATCACAGGCTTGTCGGTTCGCCAGCAATGCGGATACGTATGAATGTGCTTTTCAATTTTAAATGCTTTGTTTTCCTGTTTAAGCATTACACACAAATCAATATCAAGAGTATTATCCTTTTCGGTAAGACTGTCGTCGTAATCGTTTTTTACAAACCGTCCCGCATATTGCCTGTAACTTTCGTCAACATATTTTTCAAAAAAGTCGGCGTCCAAATCTTCTACATCAAAAAATTTTCCTCTGCGGTCAACCATAGGCTGTATGTTTCCGTGTTTGTCGATTAGATGAAGCGGAGGAATATTCGCCGTTTTTGCCACACGAGCATCATCAGCGCCGAAAGTCGGTGCAATATGCACAATTCCTGTGCCATCATCGGTTGTAACATAATCGCCGGCAATTACGCGAAACGCATCACCGCGCGGATTTACCCATGCTATAAGTTGCTCATATTTTATATCAATAAGATTTTTTCCGAAATATTCATTTAAAATTTCAAAAGGTATCTTTTCGTTAAAATATTTTGACACCAAATCTTTTGCAAGAATAAACACACATTCTTTTCGGGTATATGGATTTTCAGACTTTACGGCGCAATATGCAATTTTTTCACCTACGCAAAGAGCGGTATTTGATGGCAAAGTCCACGGCGTTGTTGTCCATGCAAGAAAATACATGTCTGCATTTGTACCTGCATCATTAAACAAAAACTCCGATTGTTCGTTTCTTATAATTTTAAATTGTGCGGTTACTGTCGTATCTTTTACATCACGATAGCAGCCGGGCTGATTTAGTTCATGAGTACTGAGTCCTGTTCCTGCGGCAGGCGAATAAGGCTGTATTGTATAGCCTTTGTACAGTAAATTTTTGTTGTACAAATCTTTCAAGAGAAACCATAACGTTTCAATGTAATCTGTGTCGCAAGTAATATAAGGATCGCTCATGTCAATCCAGTATCCCATTTGGCGCGTAAGTTTTTGCCAAAGTTCGGTATATTTCATTACTTCTTTGCGACAGGCGGCATTGTATTCATCAACAGATATTTTTTTTCCTATATCTTCTTTTGTTATTCCAAGCATTTTTTCAACGCCAAGTTCAACCGGCAATCCGTGAGTATCCCAGCCAGCCTTGCGATTTACCAAAAATCCTTTTTGTGTTTTGTATCTGCAAAAAATATCTTTTATCGCGCGAGCCATAACATGATGTATTCCCGGCATGCCGTTTGCAGACGGAGGTCCTTCATAAAATGTGAAAACAGGACACCCCTTGCGTATTTCAATGCTTTGGACGAATGTGTTTTCTTCATCCCATTTTTTCAGAATGTCGTTATTTATCTGCGTTAAATCGAGGTTTTTATATTCTTTGAATTTCATAACAATAAAGATATTTCAGTAAAAATTTGGCTGCAAATTTACACGAAATTCCCGAATTACACGCAGATTAATAAAAACAAATCATATTTTGACAGAATAATCCGTTATAAAATACGCTATACGGTTGTTCTTAAAAATAAAATTAGATTTATTTTGGCAATAAATTAAACTTAATCTTCAAAATTCGCTAAACAAATAATCACAAAGCATATCAATTAAATATGCGTAATATTTATTTTCAAAATTTTACGGATTTAATTCAAACAAAAAGCATCAGCATCATTCAAAAATGGAAATTCGGCACGTTCGGCATGCAGTTTTGACAGCGATATTTCGCAAAATGTCAAACATTCTACGGATGGAATACTTTGAGCAATCGTTTCCCCGAATTGATTTACAACTTTCGACTCGCCGGAATAATTGCCTGTTTTATCGCTGCCAATGCGATTTACTGCTGCCACATAGCATTGATTTTCCATCGCGCGGGCAACAGGCAAAACACTCCAAACTTTTTGACGGGCAGCAGGCCACGAAGACATGTAAATCAGCAAATCATAATTGTAAACATTTCGACTCCACACGGGAAAACGCAAATCATAACAAACTAACGGACATATTTTCCAGCCTAAATACTTAATTAAAAGTAAAGATTTTCCTGCCGTAAATTTTTTATCTTCGCCGCCGTAACTGAATAAATGACGTTTGTCGTAATAATCGTATGTGCCATCAGGATAAACAAAAAACGCGCGATTATAATATTTTCCGTTGTCGTCAATCATTACGCCGGCAGTAATTGCGGTATCAAGCGTTTTTGCTTTGTTACATAACCATGTTACCGCTTTGCCGTTTATCGGCTCGGCAAATAATTCGGGCTTCATCGAAAAACCCGTAGAAAACATTTCGGTAAGTATAATTATATCTGCCTTTTGCGTACACGAATTAAGCAAACTGTCAATTTTATGAAGATTTGCATCAATATCGCCAACAACAACATCATGCTGAACAAGCAACAGTTTAAGCGCATCAACATTCGACTGTTTGCAGTTTACAGTTGATTTTAAGTTTGCGTTCATTCGTTTATGCTGTATATCAACCGTCAATCTTACTTGTTGATTTCGTCTAAAATTTCCTGAATCACAGGTTGGCAGCCACCGCAACCAGTACCTGCTTCTGTTGCTTTTCCTACTTCTTCAACTGTTTTGAGATTAAACTCTTTTATTGCTTTAATGATTTCACCGCGTGTAACATCCATGCAGTGACAAATAGTTTCGTTATTTTCCATGATAAAAATCGTTTTTTAATTTTACGCTACAAAATTAATAATAAAAAACCAAACATTCACATTTCAAGTGATAGATTGTATTTATCAAAGGTTAAAATTATTATACAGATGTTATTTGATAATCAATTAAATTGTTCATTAATACATTCTTACTGCATTGTGTTGAAGCAATACTCTACCTTAACAGCAAGTTTTCAAATCTGCCGTATATACAATTTTCGGCGGATGTCTGTTTTACAAATATCAGATTTTTACTGTTCTTTCCAGCGTTTGAGAGTTGGCAGCAACTCTTCCATCATTTTGCAGGCATCTTCTTCGGTCATTCCCTGTTCAACCATGAATGGAACGCATATTTCAATCATTTCACTCATTGTTGCTTCGGGCATTGTGAAATTTCCGTCAACATAGCAATATTTGCAATATTCATCATTCGGGCTGCCATCGGAATTGCTTCCGTACAAATCGGCAGAAAGAGGCATGCCGCAACTTTGGCAAAGTTTCATATCAGTTTCATTATCTTGCAAATCGATTTGCTGTTGATTTTCGGTTGATGATGTTTTTTGCTTGCAAGCCACAGCGCATATTGATGCGCAGGCTAAAATTAACATTAATCGTTTCATGTCTGTTTTTTTATTTGTGAAATTTTATTCAAAGATAGTAATATTTTTTAACTTGCTGAATAATTTTACTGGATAATAAGTAAAAATAGATAAATTTGCAGCGAAAATTTAAATAAAAAGCAATAAACAGGCATAGTAATGACCTTATTAAGATTTTAAATATTAAAACAGAACAATGAATTTAGACGAAAAAATTTTTTATGCGGCAGATGCAACAGACAATATTGCGTTTTTGACAGAACAGTTATTTACATGGCAAACTTCATCATGGCAAATGGCTGCGGCAAATTATAACGGATTGCACAAAACGCTTGTACGCACGCTTGAAATCGGCGGGATACATTTTGCAATACAGTTTAATCCCGAACGTATCCGTTCGGCGGCGGCAAAAGTAGATGCAAAATCAATAAGCGAACGCAAATGTTTTCTTTGTCCGCATAATCTTCCGTCAGAGCAGCAGGGCATTCCTACAGGCGATGATTTTTTTATCCTCGTAAATCCATATCCTATTTTTCCAAAACATTTGACAATATCAAAACTGCAACACACAAACCAGATGATTGCTCAAAATATAGGAACAATGCTTGATATATCCGCTGTTTTGACCGATTATGTCGTTTTATATAATGGTCCTAAATGCGGAGCTTCGGCGCCGGATCATTTACATTTTCAGGCAGGAAGTAAAGGATTTTTACCAGTAGAAAAGGAATTTGAAGAAATGAAAAGCCGTTTGTTAATGCACAGATACAAAAGCGTTGAAATAAGTTTTGCCGTAAATTATCTGCGCCGCATGATAACATTGCAGTCGAACAGTAAAAATGATTTGCTCGAAATATTTGCAAAGATATACAGTCTGCTTGCCGCATTACAGCCACAGGAACCAGAACCGATGTTAAACATTATCTGTTATGCCGACAAAAATGCGTGGATTATGCACATTTTCCCGCGCATTAAACATCGACCTGTGCAATACGACAGAGGACAATTGCTTATAAGTCCGGCATCTGTTGAGATGGGAGGCGTTTTTATTACGCCCAGAAGCGAAGATTTTGAAAAAATAACCGAAGAAGACATAATCAATATTTTTGACCAGATAACAACAGGTGAAATCGAATTTGAGAAAATAATAACAGAAATAAACAACTTGTAATAATGTAAATTTCAATTCCATTATCCGCATTGTAAACTGTTTGCAAAAATTGAATTAATAATGATATGTTTATTGATTAAATTTCTTCAAAAAA
>JAIRRX010000039.1 GCA_031255755.1 Prevotellaceae bacterium
GATGTTGCCGAAGATGGCACTGTTGTTAATTCGGGAACTTTCTATGTGCGTCCTGATGCGCCTACGCATTTGTTGTGCTATCCTGAAATGTGTTTTATAAAAGCAGAAGTATTGTTTAGACAGGGACAAACAAATCCTGCATTTGATGCATACAAAGAAGGTATTCGTGCACACATGGAATTAATGAACGAAAAATTGGTTGGTTATAATGATCCTGTAAATATTTCAAAACAGCCAATGACCTCAACCGAAATTAATGATTACTTGAGTTCTGCTGCTGTTGGTACAGCTGCCGATTTGACTTTAGGTAAAATAATGATGCAAAAATTTATTGCCTTGTCATTTTCAAATCAAAACTGGAACGATATGCGCCGACTGGATTACAGTCCAACAATTTATAGAGGTTGGGCAGAGCCTTATGAACGCACAAGCGGCAATAATGATAAAAGATGGATTCCTGACGGTAAACAATATCGTCGTTTAGGTTACGTTTCACATGAATTTAATTATAACAATGCTAATCTTGAGGCGTCGCATCCTCATGCATTGTTGGATGATATTCGTTCGTTCCCAGTTTGGTGGGATTATCCTACGGACGATTATAAGTCTGCAAATTAATAAATTTTGCACAAAACAAAAAAGACTGTTCAATTCGAACAGTCTTTTTGTTTTTGTATGAATAGGTAAATAAGCAAAATTGTATTATTCCGAAGCAAATTTACAGATATCAGTATTTTTGTGAAATTTTTATTAAATTTGTACATTATACAAGGATAAAAATGAGCGGAAAAGACAAATTACGAAAATTTAGAGAAAATACCGAATTTACATCGCTGTATCAGCCTACGCTTGATACGATATTAAATAGCGATTATGAACTCAAAGGCAAATGGAATACCAACGTATTTAAAAACGACAATCCGATAGTTCTTGAACTTGGTTGCGGCAAAGGCGAATATACAGTTGCGCTGTCGCAAAAATTTCCGGATAAAAATTTTATAGGTATTGATATTAAAGGCGCACGCTTGTGGAAAGGCGCTAAATTTGCTCACGAAAACAAACTCAAAAATGTGGCATTTATCCGTACACGAATTGATTTTATAACATCATTTTTTGCTGAAAACGAAATTTCGGAAATATGGATAACATTTGCAGACCCGCAGTTGAAACGCAGCAGAAAACGACTTACGGGAATAATGTTTTTAAATAAATACAAGAAAATTTTGAAACCAAATGGAATTATACATCTGAAAACCGATAGCCGTTTTTTACATGAATATACATTGGCGCTTGCCGTGCAAAATAATTTTAAGATAATAGAAAGCAACAGCGACATTTACGGCAGCAACAGAGCAGACGATATTTTGTCAATAAAGACATTTTATGAACTGCAATTTCTTGAACATGGATTTGCAATAACATATCTTGCCTTTTGCCTGAATAATGAAACAACATTCAAAGAGCCGGTATGGGAAAAAGACAAATACGACAGATAAATACAACTTGCAACTATATTTGTTATACAGCAGGGCATAAAAGCAAAAATTAGATATTCATCACATTGCAATCATTCAAACCTGACTGTTTTTTCTGGGCTTATTTTGGTTATTATTTGAGCAGGAATTATCAATACAAGCGCAATAACCAATGCTGACGATACGTTAAGCAAAAGCAAATCAAACATATTCAGATTTATTGGAACAGTCGCCACAAAATAATTTGTTGCATCAAGTTTTATTATTCCGAAATGTTGCTGCAACAGACAGCATGCAATCCCGACAACATTGCCTATTATCAGTCCTTTGATAACAATAAACGCCGCACGGTATAAAAACAGTTTGCGAATGTTAAGGCTTTGCATTCCCAGTGATTTTAAAATACCAATCATAGATGTGCGTTCAAGAAGCATTATAAGCAAACCCGAAACCATGTTAAATCCTGCAACGACTATTGTAAGCAAAAGAATAACAATAACATTTGTATCAAGCAAGTCAAGCCATGCAAACAAATGCGGATACATCTGCGTAACATCGTTAACGTCAAGCATCGAACCATCTTCGTTTGTTTCAAAACGCACCAAATTGCCTATTTCTTCGCTCAAAGTTTCAATGTTTGCAATATCGTCAATGTTGATTTCCAAACCGGAAACCTGATTTTCCGTCCATCCGTAAATTTTTTGCAGATGTTTTATGTCGCATAATACAAGCGATTTATCGATTTCTTCCAACTGAGTAGAGTAAATGCCGCAAATCGTAAATCGGCGCACACGTGGCGGGTCTTGAATAAAATAGGCATCAAACTTGTCGCCGAGTTTCAACTTTAATAATTGAGCAAGTTTTTTTGAAATTAGAACATCGTTTTTTGTTGTATCGTTTACAGTAAAAATTTGTCCCTCAATTATGTATTTTGAAAAAAAATCTTTGTCAAAATCCGAATCAATGCCTTTGAACATCACTCCCTGATTGTCATTTTGGGTTTTTATTATTCCGCCTTTTGTTACAAATTTTTGAATGTGCCGTATTCCTTCAACTTCATTCAATTTATCAAACAGTTCGCGATTTACTGCAATCGGATTTGTTTCAAACGAATGGTTTGAATCAAGGTTTGTTATTTGGATATGAGAACTTCCACCCACAAGTTTGTCTGAAATTTCTTTTTTGAAACCGGTAACAATAGCAACTGTGAGAATCATTACAGCAATGCCAAGCGTAATACTGACAACGGCAACAATCGACATTAAACGCGACAGACGATTGCCGCTTTCTCTGCTTGACGCAAGCCGTTTTGCCATAAAATATTCTAAATTCATAATTTGGAAGTCAGTATGTAATTAATGTAAAATTTAAACAAAACCGTTTATAATTAAAATTATCTGCAAAGTAAGCAAAAAAGAATAAATGCAGCAAGGAAAATTTAATATGCGGTGTATTTTTGTAAAAAAATATTTATCCGAAATCTTTGGCGTTTGCAGTTTCAATGTTTATACAATCTAAAATTCAACATAATATTTTAATTTGTCGGATTGTTCGGCAGTAAGTATGTTTTCTTTTACGAGTTGCTGCAAATTTTCAATTTTTCCTGCAAAATTACGATACTGTTCTATTCCGCGAGCAGTATGTGTACTTATATACGGATGTTGCGCAAGTTCTTTGGATGTCAGTTTGTTAATATTGAATTTATTTATAAACACCGTATCAATTTTTACCTGATTGGAAAACATCGAAATACGTTCATCGTCCATTTGTCTGATTTCTTTCAACTGATTTATATCCGTAAAACCGCCGAGTTTACTGCGATGATCAACAATAAGACGCGCATAATACGAACCTATTCCGCGAAGTTTTTTCAGTTCAGTAGTATCGGCAGAATTAATTTCAACAAAAACAGTTCGTATTGTTGAAGTATTATTTTGAATTGAAGAATTTGGTTTTTCTTCATTTTGTGGAGATTTGTTTGCAGGTAATTTTATGTTGATGTAAGATTTCAGTCTGTTGAAATTTTTGTCGTCAACAACATATACCTTTTTGAAGTCATCTGCTGTTGTGAACTTTCCACCCTTATTGCGATAGTTAATAATTGCAGCGGCTTGTTTCTGCGAAAAGCCCAGCCTTACAAATATATTTTCGTCTGCCGTATTCGGGTCAAATTCAAAAGTTTCAATTTGTTTTGCCTGTGTTTGCTGCGAACTGTTTTTCGGTTTTATTGCAGTTTCAGTATTATTTGATTCTGTTTTACTGTTTTCAAATTCATCTACCAATAACTTAAAATCCTCAAAACCAGTCTCATCAATATCAGGTTTTTGGGCAAAATAAGGATACAAAAACACAGTCATCAAAATTACAAAAAGCACAACTACTGCAATGCGTTCGTTGCGAGTAAATGAAAATAATTCTTTCAGTCTTTTAGAAAAACTTGCCATTAGTAAAAAATATTTGCAAAAATAATAAAAATATCAATAAAACACTCTGTATAATTTTGGCGGTTTTTATTTATTTTATTTTTATCCTGCATAAAACGTTTGTTGACGCGACAACTAAAAATGCAGTAATATTTTTAAAATATATCAATATAAAAATATCGACAGTGAATAAAATTGTATTTTTGTAAAATGAAAATATGACGAATCACAGCCAAATATTTTTTATCTTTGAAGTCTGTAATGAGATATGCATAAAATAATTCATATTGATATGGATGCTTTTTTTGCCGCCATTGAGCAGCGAAACAATCCCGAATTACGCGGCAAGCCTGTTGCTGTCGGCAGTGAATTGGAAAGAGGCGTTGTGGCTGCGGCAAGTTATGAAGCACGCAAGTTCGGAGTTCATTCGGCAATGTCAAGCGTAATAGCAAAACGGCTTTGTCCCGATTTGATATTTGTACGTTCCAACTTTGCAGAATACAAAAGAGTTTCAAATCAAATAAAATCAATAATGCAGGAATATACGGATATGATTGAACCGCTTTCGATTGATGAAGCATTTCTCGATGTTACAACCAATCTTAAAGGAATAAAATCGGCTACGCTTATAGCGCGAGAAATCCGCAAACATATTTTTGAAATTACTCATCTCACGGCTTCTGCCGGCGTTTCGTACAATATGTTTCTTGCAAAACTTGCTTCCGATATGAACAAACCCGATGGACTTACCGTCATTCTTCCTGCGGAAGCAGATAAAATATTGGAAAAACTTTCTGTCGAAAAATTTTACGGAATAGGAAAATCAACATCCGAGCGGATGCACAAATTCGGAATACATACAGGATTTGATTTGAAAAAACTGTCGTTGTCAACGCTTAAACGGCTGTTTGGTAAAGCAGGCGAATTTTATTACAATATATGCAGAGGAATAGACGAACGCACGGTTACGCCCGATTACGAGCGAAAATCAGTAGGAACAGAACGTACATTTTTGAAAAATATTACAACACAGTTTGAACGCATAACCGAACTTTACCATATCGCACAGGAACTTAACGAACGATTAAAAGAAGCGAATTTCAAGGGTAAAACATTAACCCTGAAAATAAAATTTCATAATTTTGAGCAGATTTCACGCAGCAAAACTTTTGATGATTATATTGTTGAGTTTCATTCGATTTTGAGTACAGCAAAAGAACTGCTTTCCAATATTAAAACCGAACGAACCAGCATACGACTGATGGGACTTACAGTTTCAAATACAAATATTAAATCTTTGAATCGCCAGTTGACAATTGATTTTTAGGTAAGATTTGCATGCTGTTCATTGATTTCATCAGTTTTTTCCACATATCATGCATGTCAACGGCAAATGGAAATTCGTCTTTGCGCCGTTGAGTTTTCTTTGAATAAGGATGCGAAATCTCAAAACGAATTAATGAATTAAGTGTAGAGCCAAGCGTCATTTCGGTAATAGAAACAACGGTGCGTGAAATATTTCGCCACATCACAACAGTCATATCAACCAAAAAGGGAAATCTTTTCTTTCTGTTTCCCGAACCAAAAAAATCATCACATCCTAAAAAAATCTTCTTCTTCATCTTTAAAATATTTTTGTGCATAAATAATTCCCGTTTTATATATGAGATGCAAATATACGGTAAAATGATGCATCGTATTTACAGTTTTAACTATTTTTAATATTTGAACAGATAAATAACAGAAAAAATATCATCCGTCAAGCCATTAATTACATTTTTTACTGTTGTTCAAAAATTTCTTTTTCGTATTTTTCCCAGTTATCAATTACTTCTATGGCTTTGGCAAATTCTTTGTCAGAGTTTGCATTTATGATTTTATAAAATTCGGATGTTCCCCATAAATCGCGTGCGCATCTTGCTTTAAGCATAATTTTAAGTTCGGATAAGGATGTATTCAGTTCGTCATCGTTGCGCGGCAGGTTTTCTGCTTCGGCAAACGTTACAAGCTGTTCAATAAAACTGTCATCAATAAAGAAATTT
Source organism: Prevotellaceae bacterium (assembly GCA_031255755.1). Classification (GTDB taxonomy): domain Bacteria; phylum Bacteroidota; class Bacteroidia; order Bacteroidales; family UBA932; genus JAIRKV01. The sequence continues at coordinate 5,941 of JAIRRX010000039.1, forward strand.
TTTGCAAAAGACTCAAATTCCGTATATTTTGCTTTCAGCATTTCACTGTTTTGAGAAATGTAATTAAGCACAAATTTGTTTACTATTCCTCGATTAACAAGCCTTGCATAATATTGCGTATAAGCCGATGTATCCTGAGGAATGAAAATATCGGGCATTATTCCGCCGCCGCCATATACCGTTCGACCTTTGACAAGTGTTTTATATTTAAGAGAATCGGGGAAATTAATTTTTTCGCTGTCGTAAACTTCGCCTGTTATATATCTGTCATAAAAATCCTGCGTATATTTTGCTTTGTTTCCCTTTTCGTATGGACGCTGTATGACACGTCCGGTAGGCGTATGATAGCGAGCAACGGTAAGTCTGATATATGAGCCGTCTCCAATGGGAAGTTGATGCTGCATCAAACCTTTGCCGTATGTTCGGCGACCTATTACAATACCTCTGTCCCAATCCTGCACTGCTCCAGAAACAATTTCACTTGCCGATGCCGAACTTTCGTTTACCAGCACTACAAGTTTTCCTTTTTTGAAAATTCCGTTATCGGTTGACAAATCAATATTATCAGGAAGATTAGTTCCCGAAGTATAAACTATAGTTTTACCTTTTTCAAGAAACTGGTCGGCAAGCCGTATGGCAGTTCCCATAATTCCGCCGCCGTTTCCGCGCAGGTCTAAAATCAGCGCTTCCGGGTTTGTCTTAAATTTTGAAAAGGCGATTATAATTTCATCCAATGATGTTAATGCAAAGCGTCCCAATTTTAAATAAGCCAATCCGGGGCGAACTTCGTATGCGGCATCTACGCTGTTGATAGGAATTTTATCGCGTATCACTTCAAACTGCAATACATTCCCGACATTCTTGCGAACTATATCAATCATAACTTTTGTGCCTTTTTTACCGCGCAGAAGTTTATATATTCTGTCGGTTGTAATATTTACGCCTGCAATATTTTGTCCGTCAACCGCAACAATTTTGTCGCCTGTCGCAATTCCGACCTTTTCGGAAGGTCCGCCGGAAACAGGCATTACCACAACAAGAGTATCTTCCATTAATGTAAATTCAATTCCTATACCTTCAAAACTTCCGGTAAGGGGTTCGTTCATTGCTTGAAATTCTTCTTTGGAAATATAAACCGAATGAGGGTCAAGATTGTCAAGCATTGATATAACTGCTTTTTCCGTCAGATTAGAAATATTTACGGTGTCAACATAATAATTATTAATTGCATTTATCACATTTCCGATTTTTTTGATTGATTCGATTACCTTTTGCTGTTGAGCATTAGCGGTTAGCGATATTAAGAAAGTTATTAAAACAAGTATTTTTTTCATAATTTTATGTATTTATATTCTTTATGTATTTATTTTACTCAGCCAAATTGAGAAAAAACAATCGTAAACGCGATAGTTTCCGTTGTTTTCAAACACAAGTTCCTTATTGAGCAAACTTGTTAATGCTGTTTTTATTGAACTTGCCGCTCCGAGTTTATATCTATCAATAAAAACATTTGATGTAGGCTGACTTATTATATTTTCAGCGGCTATTGCTTTCAGCAGACTTAACTGTTTTTCCGTAATAAGTTTGCAATACGTTTGGTATGTGGCTTCGTTTTCCATTATTATTTCGTTCAGCGTCATTTCGGCTGTTGATATGTCATACTCGTTACATGCCAGCGAAAACAGGCGGTTCAACATCATTTGAACATACCACGTATGTCCGTTTACTCTGTCGTAAATCATGTCGAAAATATCGGAATGAATTATTTTGTTTGCTTTGGCAAATAATTTTACTGCAAATTTTTGATATTCTTTTTTGTCTATTTCCATCAGATGCATCATTTGAGCGCTTTGATAAAACGGTCGAGATGCCGATGTAAACAGGCGTTCCATTATATGTTTCTGGCTGCCTGAAAAAATAAAATGAACATTGCCGAGTTGCTGTACATACGAGCGCAACAGGGCTTCCACACCTTTTTCGGCATAATTTGTTATTTGTTGAAATTCATCGATTGCAATAAAACATTTTTTTCCCGACTGCGACAGATAATCAAATATTTCTTTTAACGATTCTTCTGTTTTGGATGGCGCAAATTCGACAGTCAGTTTTGGAATTCCTGACATACTGTCGGCAACAAGCGCAGGACGAATGGACTTGAAAAACGAAAAAATCTTTGTTATTATCTTCTGTGATTTCGTATCAACAGAACCCATGACCGTATTTGCAAGTAATTTTACAAAGTCGCTTAACGAATTTGTATGATAAATATCTACATAAAAACAAACCACATCTCTGTCGCCGACAAGCGAATTAAAAACATGATGTATCAATCCTGTTTTTCCCATACGGCGCGGGCTTGTAAGCGTAATATTACGTCCGTTATACAGAGCATTTATCAGTTTTTCCGTTTCTGTTTTGCGGTCGCAAAAATATTCCGAACTTTCGTAACCTGTAAGAAGAAAAGGATTTATATGTATCTGTTTCATGATTTATGATATATTTATTACGTAACTTACGTAACGCAAAGTACGTAATTTTTAATGAGACATGCAAATTATCCGTGTATTTAATAAATAAAAATATCAGCGCATTACAACAGACTTCTTCGGAATATCATTTATATAATACAGCCCGTAATTGCGAGGAGCGCAGAGACAAAGCAATCCAGAGAACAGGAAAGTACTGGATTGACTGCAGTTCGCAATGACGTGCTATCCCGAAAAGGTCTAATATTAATTTTTAATTTACATGAAGTATAGCGGTTGAATTTGCATGTTTTATAAACTTTATAAACTTTTTCGTTACCTTTGCAGCCTGAATTTATGAGATGGATATGGAAAAATTATTGCAAACATACGTACGGCTTGCCGTTGA
>JAIRRX010000063.1 GCA_031255755.1 Prevotellaceae bacterium
CACACTGCTGGATAACAGGTACAGGAGCAGATACAAAACTGTTTACCATAGACGAAGACTATACAGATGCTATAGCAACAAGCACAGGAAACCTTTTGCAGTATAATATAGGCGAACTGTCTACGCCATGGGAACAAGTTCCGAGCGGCATTGTATATAATGATATTCTTCATGGTAATTTGATACAAAACTTCAATAACAGTATCACTCCCGATGGACGAGACGGCTGGTGGATCAGTCAATACAGAGGAACAAATTCTATCACAATACCATCTTTAATTCATATTAATGACCAAGGTGTTGTAACTAACTTTGGTTCGTATTCAGATATTCCTGATTCATATCAGGGTGCAATGGCAGTTAGCGTAGATGCTGCGCAGATTGCAATAGGTTGTTTAAATGCAACAAGGATATTTGATATTACATTTGATGGCAGTAATATTCCAACGTTAACGCTGAAATATATAATTGCTACTTCACTTGGAGCAAATACTCACGGCTTATCTTTCGACAGGGCAAACAATGTTTACATTGCCTCTAATGATAACAATACAACATTGGCAACTCGTGTAGGGGTTTTTGCTTTGCCAAAATCAGACAACAGTTTCACAACTCCTGCGCCGTCAACATCGGTTATAAATATTACCTCTGTTGAAAAGCCTGTGGTTGTGAGCGCTGTTCCTGCAAACGGAGCAACGGATGTTGCCGTTAATCTGAACATCATATCGGTAACATTCAGTCATGAAATGAGTACAACTGTAGCAGGAACGGTAGAGATTGTTAATACGCTTACAGGTATCGTAACGGGTTCTGTTACAGCTCCGCAATGGAGTTCTGACAACAAAACCGTAACGTTAACATATACGGGACAACTCGACTATGCTGCAAACTATACCATAAGGATTGCTGGCTTCAAAAACAGTCTGGGCGTAGAAATGGACACAGATGCAGCCAACAGTTTTACCACAGCAAGCCAGCCTGTGATTGTAAGTACTGTTCCTGCAAACGGGGCGCTTAATGTTCCAGTAAATCTCGGAAGCGTATCAATCACATTCAACAAACCAATGAATTCGTTGATAGCAGGCTCTACGGAAATACAGCTCAATGCTGTTCCTGTCGGAACATTTGCTGCGCCGTTCTGGTCGTCTGATGATAAAACAATAATGTTTACTTTCACAGGTACGCTTGATTACAGCACAAGTTATACGTTCCACATTAGCGGATTTACCGATAATTTGGGAGCCGTAATGGACGATGTCGTGTTTACATTTACAACCGAACCGAAACCGCTTCAAAAGGTAACGCTGTTTATAAATAAAGATTTGGCGCCATGGACAGACCATGCCAAAACATTTACTTTGCGTCAGGGTGGACAGATACTGTTTACGGGAGTTGATAATGTTGACGGAAGCGTAACATTTGAAGACGTTGAAGACGGTTTATATCGTCTGTATGATGGTGAACAAGATATTAAAGACCAGATTATTTACGGAACAACAGGCTTTGGACTGTCATACTTTACAATACGTTACGGCTTGCAAAACAGCGGCAACGCAGAAGGCTCGACAATAGAGGCGTTCTATGATGGAAACGCCGTTTCAAGCGGCAATGTGGTAAACGGCGGCAAAAAATTAATATTACAGGCAAAAGGCAACGGAGCAAGCGCATATACATACGTATGGCGAGGAACATGGAAAGGAAATGCTAATATCAACGTTACCGATGACATGATTGTTACCGATGAACTTGATAATATTGTAGATGTTCACTGTACAATAACAGGTTTGGGCGATGAAATTATTTTGCCGAGAGTGCTGACGCCAAACGAAGATGGTGAAAATGATTTCTTCTATGTACACGGTTTGGAAGCATATCCGAATAACGAATTGATAATTTTTAACCGTTCAAGAACGGAAGTATTCAGAGCAAGGAATTATAAAAATAATACATGGAACGGCAATAACCTGCCCGATGATGTTTATTTCTTCAGCCTTAAACTGATAGATGCAAACGGAGCAATAACAACAAAAACAGGATATGTACATTTGAAAAAATAAATGAAGAGGAAATAAAGAGTGAGAAACAAAATAAATATCATAACATACCGATACAAAAAAGGTTTTTTACTCTTTATTTCAATTAATTATTTAAAATAAAATTAATATCAAAATTATAATAATATGAAAAAAATAACACTAATCATAAGCATATTAATAATGATAAGCGCAAATAAAGCAGAAGCGCAACAAATTCCGCTTTTTACGCAATACATGTTCAATGGCACATATATCAATCCTGCATATACGGGAAGTAAGGATGCGATGTTTGCAAATTTGCTGTATCGCAAACAATGGATAGGTTTTAGCGATGCCCCGCAAACAACCATGTTCAGTTTTGATGGCAGTCTGGCTCGCGGCTCAAATATAGGTTTTATATATGTTAACGACCAGCTCGGAGCCAACTATACAAACAGTTTTATGGTTGATTATGCATTCCGTTTTCAGGTTAGCAATATCGGACGTTTAAGTTTCGGCTTGTCGGGAGGATTTATAAACTACGGAGTAAACAGAAACAAACTTATAAACTATAATAACGATATTGACCCAAAACTGGCAAATACCGGAAATATCTGGAAACCGAATATTGATGTCGGCGTGTATTTTGATATGAAAAACTTTTACGCAGGTTTTTCAGTTATGGGAATTTTATCAAACAAATCAGATGAAACAATACACATAACGCGAGAATATGCAAATTATTTTCTTACCGTTGGCGGTATTATTCCATTGAACGACAAGGTGAAGTTTCTTCCATCTGCATTAGTAAAAAGCGATTTCAAAAATCCTGTAAACATAGATATAAACGCAATGTTAGAGGTGAAAGAAAGATTTTGGATTGGCGGAAGTTACCGCACCGGAATGTTATGGTTTACGGATATAGACAAGGAAGCGCGGCAGTATGATGCATTATCATTCATTTTTGAAGCGATGGTTACAGACCGTATCCGTTTGGGCGCGGCATACGATTTTGATTTGACAAAAATATCAAACAACAACGGAAGCATAGAACTTTCGATAGGTTATTATATTACAAAGCCAAAACGCAAATAATATAATTACCGCAACAACACCGAAGAGGATGATTTTTTACAGTCATCCTCTTTGTTTTTATA
>JAIRRX010000070.1 GCA_031255755.1 Prevotellaceae bacterium
AAGAATGTTACGAAGCGTTACGAAACGACAAACAGTTATCAGCACAGTCAACAGAAGGAAAAGTTAATGCTTATGTTTCCATTCCCGCTCCTGATTTGACGAATGACAAATTAAACGAAGACGGTTCGTTGTCGTATGATTTCAAGTATGGACGTAATCCTGCGACAGAAGATATTAGTACGGTTACAGTTCCGTTTTCACCAAAATACGTAAGCGACGAAGTTTTGCAGCGACTGGAAAAATTAGTTCCTCGTTCTTACGAACTGATAAAGGAAACCATGGAACAGTAAAATTATTGCTATTTTCTGATATTGGGAAAGAACTGTATTGTAATTTGATGACTATTTATTTTGGTTTGCTTAACAGGTTAATCAAATTAATTTAACTTATCATTAAAATTTTGTTTGCGTATTCCATAATTTTGAATATCTGTTTTCTTTGGCAATCAGTTCGTTGTGTGTTCCTTCTTCAATTAACAATCCATTTTCCAAAACAAATATTTTATCGGCTGTCATTACCGTACCAAGTCTATGGGCAATCAAAATTATTGTTTTTCCATTTTTTTTCAGTTCATTGACAATGTTTTTTATATTCTGTTCCGATTCGGAATCAAGTGATGATGTTGCTTCATCAAGAATCAATATTTCAGGATTACGATACAAGACACGGGCAATCGCAAGTCGTTGACGTTGACCTCCCGAAAGTTGAACTCCATTTTCGCCTGTATTGGTTTTCATTCCTGCGGGAAGATTTTCTATAAATTCAAGAATACCGACATCTCGACAAATATCAAAAACACGATTCCATTCAGGTTCGCAGTCATCAAGAATAATATTATCGGAAATGCTACCTTCGAACAGTTCAATATTTTGAGGAACAATTCCTATCAGCGACCTTAAATCTGCATTACGTACATGTTTTATATCAATATCGCCTATTGTAATCTTGCCGCTTTGTAACGGATATATATTTTGCAAAAGAGCGACAAGGGTGGTTTTCCCGCTACCGCTTTCGCCAACTATGGCATTTATTTTTCCTTTATCAAATTTTATGTTGAAATCGGTAAAAACATTTGAACGACTGCCGTAACGAAATGAAACATTATTAAAAACAATATCCCCGCATTGCTTGTTTGTCATTTGTATTTTTTGCGTATCACTTTCTTCATTCAGGTCAAAAATCTCAAACAAACGATCGGCAGCAATTTTAGCTTCCTGAAAAACCTTGCTCACGCTAACCATTGCAATAACTGGCGACATAAAATAACCTGTCAATGTGTTGAACGACATCAATTCGCCCGGAGTGATTACATTGTCGAGTACAAAAATTGTTCCTGCCCAATATAAAGTTGTTGTAAATAATCCCGAAAAAAGACTGGATGCCGAACTTGAAACCAAATCGTATATTCCCGAACGCCAACCTGTGCGCGTAAGAGTTACGTAACGGTCTTCGGTTTTCATATTTGCATGGTTTTCTATTCCGAAACGCTTTATCGTTCCTGCCGAATTTATTGATTCTACTAACTGCGCCTGTAATTCTGCGCCCTGTTCCATGAGTTTTCGCCGTATTACACGATTCGCCTTATTATAAAAAAAGTAAATCAAATAATAAACAGGAATGACTACAAGCATTATTACGGCAAGTTTCCAATAATACGAAAACATTAATGCAAACGACACAATGACAGTGAAAATATTTATTACCAAATTCAACATTGTGCCGCTTATGAATGAATTTATACGAACGGCATCGCCCATGCGCGAAATTATTTCACCGGAACGCATTGTGTCGAAAAAACTTTGAGGCAATTTCAATAAATGTTTGTAATAACCCAATACCAGTCGCGTGTTGATTTGTATTCCGGCGCGCATCATTAAAAGAGAGCGTATATAGTTTATAAACAACGATAATAATGTTGCCGCTATCATCAAAATGCAAATTAAATTCAACAGATTTTTGTTGCCTTCTGGTATTACGTAATCAATAATCTTTTGTACGCAAATCGAAGATGCCAAACCTAATACGGTATAAATAACGGAACCGAAAAGCGCCTGAATGAAAACTGATTTGTGAGGTTTGAATAAAAGCCAAAAACGTTGTGATACGGATATTTTTTCATTACGTTTTACAAAATCCTCGTCCGGAACAAGTAAAATCAAATAACCTGTCCAAATGGCAGAAAAATCTTTGATGTTATGCCTTTGCATTTCGCCTGTGTCGGGATTCATTATATGGATTTTATCCTTAATAACTTTGTAAATAACAACAAAATGCATAAGATTTTTATCTGTTATAATATGGGCAATGGCTGGTTTGGGAATTTTATATAAAGAATCAATCTTGGGTTTGTAATTTTGGTCTAATGCTTTTACTCCTTTTGCGGCAAAACCGAGAGATTCGGCTGCTTCGACCATTCCGTTGATATTTGTGCCGCGCTTGTCAGTACCTGCCATTTGGCGAATTTGTGAAACAGGCAAATGCAAATCATAATAAGCGGCAACAGAAGCTAAACATGCCGCGCCGCAGTCGCTTGCATCGCGCTGTTTTACACGAATTGATTTTTTCATTTAATTAAAATAAGGTTTAATTTTAATACGGTTTCAAATAAATTGTATAATGTTCTGTATCAATATACATTTGCTCAAA
>JAIRRX010000157.1 GCA_031255755.1 Prevotellaceae bacterium
ACGTTTCCGCGATGCGATATCATCATTATTCCTTCGCTTGAATTTTGTATCTTCGCTGCGTTTGTACGCTCTTTTCGGACGTTCATCCGATACGTTAAACTGGCGTTTCCGCGATGCAGTATCATCATTATTTCTTCGCTTGAATTTTGTATCTTCACTCCGCTTGTACGCTCTTTTCGGACGTTCATCAGATACGTCAAATTGACGTTTCCGCGATGCGATATCATCATTATTCCTTCGCTTGAATTTTGTATTTTCACTCCGTTTGTATGCTCTTTTCGGACGTTCATCCGATACGTCAAATTGACGTTTCCGCGATGTGGTGTCATCATTGCTTCTGCGTTTAAAACTTTTGTCATCATTCGATTTAGCGTCGTATTTTTTTCTCGAATATGATTTGGATGATTTATCTTTTGATTTAAATGTTTGCTTGGAAACATTTTTTCTACTGTTTTCAGTTGACTTTTTATATACCATTTTATTAATTTTGCGCAAAGGTACAAAAATAAAGTGATAAGTATATTTTTATCCTGTTAATTATTTACGATTTATAATTAACAGGAACACGAAAACACACCATCAGCGTTAATATCTCATAATGAATATCAGATATTATCCCAAAAATAAGTAAAAAACTATTTCTTTGCAAATCGTTCGGTAAGCAAGGGAATGATTTTATGAACATCTCCTACTATACCCAAATCGGCAACCTGAAATATTGGCGCATACCTGTCTTTGTTTATAGCAATGATAAAATTCGATTCTTCCATACCAGCCAAATGCTGTATTGCACCCGAAATTCCGCAGGCAATATATAAATCCGGTCGCACTGTTTTTCCTGTCTGCCCTACTTGACGTGCGTGTTCCATAACTCCTGCATCAACCATAGCACGAGACGATGAAACTTCCGTTTTGCCTCCTATTGCCGCAGCAAGAGCGCGAAGTTCGTCGAAGCCTTTTTCTGTTCCTACTCCTCTACCTCCTGAAATAAGTATTTTGGCTTCGGTAATATCAATCATCTCTTTCTTTTCTGTTACTGTTTTTACAATACGTACACGAAACTTTGACCTGTCAAAATCTATTGACATTTTTTCCGTTTTGCCTTTACGCGATTCATCTTTTTCGTGAGCGCGCATAACTCCCGGTCGTACTGTTGACATTTGCGGACGATGCGCAGTACACAAAATTGTTGCCATCAAATTTCCGCCGAACGCAGGACGAGTCATTAGCAATTCGCGTGTTTCCGAGATTTCGAGTTTTGTGCAGTCAGCCGTAAGACCGGTTACAAGACGCGCCGAAAGCCGAGGTCCCAAATCGCGACCTATTGTTGTTGCACCGATAAGAACTATGCCCGGTTTGCGTTCGTTTATTATTTTACAAATTGCCTGTGTATAAGGTTCGGTATTATAGTATTCCAGTTCACTGTCGTCAATACAGATTACGGTATCGGCGCCGTAAGCAATTAATTCATTTGCTTTGTTTTCGATATTGCTGCCGAGCAGCATGGCAACAACTTTCTCGTTCAGGCTGTCAGCCAAATCGCGTGCTTTGCCAAGCAATTCAAAAACTACGTTTTGCACTTTTCCTTCGCGCTGTTCTGCAAAAACGTAAACATCTTTATATTCCGAAATATTCATTGTCGATTTATTTTAATGTCTTTTAATTAAATGATATATTTTTCTTTTAATTTATTCATAATTATACCAACGGCTTCTTCGGCATCTGTTTCAAACATTTCGCCTGCCGCTTTCACTCCTCGTGTAAATGCCTTATGTACTTTGGTTGGCGAACCTTTAAGTCCTACCTTTTCTTCGGCAATTCCAAGTTTGTCGAAATTCCATATTTCAACTTCTCTGTCATAAGTTTCAACAATGCCGCGCACAGACATATAACGTGCTTTGTTTGCCGAAGATAAAACAGTTACTACACACGGCGCATCAACTTCAAGTATCTGATAACCTTCTTCCGTAGATTTTTTTATTGTAAAGGTATTTTTACCATTATATTCAAGATTTTCGAGATATGTTACCTGAGGTAAATCAAGGTGTTCTGCTATTTGAGGTCCAACCTGTGCGGTATCGCCGTCTATTGCCTGACGACCTGTAATTATCAAATCAAATTCCAACCGGCGCAATGCTGCGGCAATTGCATTGGATGTAGCCAATGTATCTGCACCGCCAAGTTTTCTGTCTGTCAAAAGAATTGCTCTGTCCGCTCCCATGGCAAGAGCTTCGCGCAGGATGTCGTCAGCCTGAGGCAGCCCCATTGTTATAACCGTTACATGTGCATTATACCTGTCTTTCAGTTTCAATGCTTCTTCCAAACCGCCCTTGTCGTCAGGATTCATAATGCTCGCTACTCCATCGCGAATAAGCGTTCCCGTTACCGGATTTATTTTTATTTCGGTTGTATTGGGAACCTGTTTTATACATACTATTATTTTCATTTCGATATACTTAATACGTTATTATCCATTATCATTTTAACAGAGTCGAAGCAATTACCATACGCTGTACTTCGGAAGTACCTTCATATATTTCAGTAATTTTTGCATCGCGCATCATTCGTTCTACGGAATATTCCCGCGTATAACCGTAACCGCCGTGAAACTGTACGGCTTTTGTTGTAACTTCCATTGCTGTTTCGGCGGCAAAAAGTTTACACATTGATGCCGCATCCGAATACGGAATATGATTATCTTTCTTAAATGCAGCATGACGAACAAGCAATCGTGAAGCTTGAATTTTGGTTTCCAAATCGGCTAACTGAAACTGCGTGTTCTGAAATTTTCCGAGCGCCTTACCAAACTGTTTGCGTTCTTTCACATATTTTACCGTTTCATCCATTGCACCCTGTGCTATTCCCAATGCCTGCGAAGCAATTCCTATGCGTCCGCCATCAAGAGTTTTCATTGCGATACCAAATCCGCCGCCTATGCGTCCGAGAAGATTTTCTTTTGGAATAATGCAATTTTCAAAAATCAGTTCAGCAGTTGCAGAGCCGCGAATACCCATTTTCAATTCTTTTTTACCAAAAGTAAATCCGGGCGTTCCCTTTTCGACAATAAAAGCGGAAATGCCTTTTACTCCCTGCGATTTGTCGGTCATTGCAAAAATTACATAAACCTGCGCATAACCTGCATTTGTAATAAAAATTTTGTTTCCGTTTAATATCCATGTATCGCCATCGGCAACGGCGGTTGTTTGCTGTGCTGAGGCGTCGGTTCCCGCATTTGGTTCGGTAAGTCCGAAAGCGCCGATATATTTGCCTGACGCCAAGTCGGGAACATATTTCTGTTTTTGTTCTTCGGTGCCATGTTCCAGAATCGGAACAAGACACAGCGATGTATGAGCCGAAACAATAACGCCTGTAGTTGCACAAACGCGCGAAAGTTCTTCAACGGCAATCGAATACATAATATTATCGCCTCCTGCGCCGCCGTACTGTTTAGGCACAGGTATGCCCATGATTCCTGTTTTTGCCATTTTTTCAACTGTTTCGAGCGGAAAACGTTCCTGCTCGTCAATTTCGGCAGCAAGCGGTTTTACTTCTTTTTCTGCAAAATCGCGTATCATTTGCTGAAAAAGTTTTTGCTGTTTTGTTAGATTAAAATCCATATTTCAGTATAAAATGTTTTATTTCCGTTATAATTGTTTATAAAATCTATTTCAATCGACAAGATTGCAATAAACCGCTGCAAAGATAGTATTTTATAACAAATATAAACATATACGACTGTATTTTTTTGTTTGCGAATGATTTTAATGTTGATTTATACTTATAACAAAACCGTTAACCGTAAGCAAGTAAGACTGTAAAAATTAAATAGATTAATAACAATCCTATATTGCGAACCCGCAGGCAACAGCAACTGCAGTCCGTCATTGCGAGGTGAAACACCGAAGCAATCCATACACATACTATTAATTACTGGATTGGCTAACGCCGAACTCCGCTGCGCTTCGGTTGCTTCACTACTTCGCAGTTCGCAATGACGTGCTATATTATAAATAATTTTCCGAAAAGGTCTAATATTAATTTTTAATTTACATGAAGGATAACGGTTGAATTTGCATGTTTGATAAACTTTATAAACTTTTTCGTTACCTTTGTCGCATAAAATTAAAGTATGAAATTTAAATTAAATCATACCGACAGCCAAACAAAGGCGCGTGCAGGAATAATCACTACCGACCACGGCGACATCGAAACTCCGATATTCATGCCTGTGGGAACGGCAGGAAGCGTAAAAGGCATATTTCATCGCGACCTTGTAAATGAAATACATGCACAAATAATTCTCGGAAACACTTATCATCTGTATCTGCGCCCGACAACGGCAATACTCGAAAAAGCAGGCGGACTGCATAAATTTATTTCATGGAACAAACCAATACTTACAGACAGTGGCGGATTTCAGGTTTTTTCTCTTGCGGCAAACAGAAAGATTACGGAACAGGGTTGCGAATTTAGGTCGCATATAGACGGTTCAAAACATTTTTTTACGCCCGAATCCGTAATTGATATTCAGCGAACAATAGGTGCGGATATTGTTATGGCGTTTGACGAATGTCCGCCCGGAACGGCATCACATGATTATGCCGAAAAATCGTTGAAACTTACTCAACAATGGCTCGAACGATGCGTAAAGCAGTTTAATAACAGCGAGCCTGAATATGATTACACTCAAACGCTGTTTCCTGTTATTCAAGGCTGCGTGTACAAAGATTTGCGTTTGCGTGCAGCCGAACATGCAATAGAGCAAAACTTTGAAGGTTATGCCATTGGAGGACTTGCAGTTGGCGAACCTGTCGAACAAATGTATGAGATGGTTGATTATGTATCTGATATTCTCCCAGCCGACAAGCCTCGTTATCTTATGGGTGTCGGAACGCCTGCAAATATTCTTGAAAATATTTCGCTTGGAGTTGACATGTTCGACTGCGTAATGCCTACACGCAACGGACGCAACGGAATGCTATTTACAGGAGAAGGAATAATCAATATCAAAAATCAAAAATGGAACGATGATTTTTCGCCGATAGATGCAGATGGAACAGCCTTTGTTGATACCGTTTACAGCAAGGCTTATCTGCGGCATTTGTTTATTTCGGGCGAAATGCTCGGAGCGCAAATAGCAAGCATGCATAACGTTGCATTTTATCTGCGGCTTGTGAACGAGGCGCGTAAACATATCATTGACGGCGACTTTCTTTCATGGAAAAATATGATGATAAATAAAATCACACGGCGACTGTGATTCCTTAAAACCAAATTTTTCACTTAAAGCAACAAAAAAGAGATTAGTTCTCTTTTGAAATTATTTATGATTAGCACATCATTTCATAAACGGCTGTCTGTTAAGTATTGATTTTCCAAGCGTCAATTCGTCCGTATATTCAAGTTCGTCTCCAAAGTTTATTCCACGTGCAGGCGTGGTTATTTCGATATTCATTGGAGATATTTTTTTGTGAAGATAGTAGCATGTTGTTTCGCCTTCCATTGTTGTGTTCAGGGCAAGCACAACTTCTTTTACATTTCCGCTTTCAACGCGCTTTACAAGCAGATCAATATTCAGGTCGCTCGGTGCAATTCCATCCATAGGCGAAATTATTCCGCCCAGAACGTGATACAGCCCGTTAAACTGTTGAGTACGTTCAATCGACAAAACATCGCGGATGCTTTCCACAACGCAAATTATACTTTGGTTGCGTCTATTGTTGGAACATATTTCACAAACATCATTATCCGAAATGTTATTACATATTTTACAATATTTTATTTCATTCCGAAGTTTGATAAAGGCGTTTCCGAATTTTTCCACATCAGGCGCAGGCTGTTTCAGCAAATGCAAAACCAGACGCAGGGCGGTTTTTCTGCCTATTCCCGGCAGTCTGGCAAATTCATCTACTGCTGCATTAAGCAATATCGACTGGAGTTCGTTCATCCTTCAATCGCTGTTTTTTTATTCATGTAATCCGTTAGAATCTGCTAATTGTTTCAGTTTAACCGCGTTTACCGCAGCGCGAACAGACCTGTACTGCAACAGCAACTCTCGCGATTCGTCATACGATAATCCTGTTGCTTCGGCTATCATTCGGCTTCCTCGATCAACAAGTTTACGGTTTGAAAGTTGCATGTCAAACATTTTGTTTCCCTTTACCTTTCCGAGCCGTACCATTGTTGCCGTTGAAATCATGTTAAGCACAAGTTTCTGCGCCGTTCCCGATTTCATTCGCGTACTTCCCGTAACAAATTCGGGACCTACAATAACTTCGATTTTTATTTCGGCTTCGGCTGCTACGGGCGAATCGGGATTACATGTTATGCTTGCGGTAAGCAGTCCGTGATTTCGGGCGTCTCGCAGTCCTCCAATTACGTATGGAGTAGTTCCCGAAGCGGCAATGCCGACTATAATATCTTTATCTGTTGGATTATATTGAGCCATATCTTTCCATGCTCCATCTATTTTGTCTTCAGCCGATTCAACTGCTCTGCGAATTGCCGTATCGCCGCCTGCTATAAGTCCTATAATCAGTTCAAACGGCGCTCCGTAAGTTGGAGGAATTTCGGACGCATCAAGAATACCGAGACGTCCGCTTGTGCCTGCTCCGATATAAAACAAACGACCGCCGCGACTCATGCGGTCAACAATTCCATCAATCAGTTTTTCAATTTCGGGAATACATTTTTCAACTGCCAAAGGAACGACTTTATCTTCGTTGTTAATGTTTACAAGCAAATCATGAGTACTCATTTGCTCAAGATTGTCGTAATGAGACGACTGTTCTGTAACTTTTTGCATTTATGCTTATTTATTAATTAAAAGAATGTTTTTTGTGATAGTTTGCAAGTTCTGTTATGGGAGCCTGAATTATATTACCTATTGTAATTTGTCGGCGTTGAGCGATTTCTTCAAGTATCAATTTGAAATGATGTGCTATCGACCCTATAAAATGTACCTGATAATTTTTATAATCGGCATATTTTTCAATATTTTTTGCAAAAAACGCTTCAAAACTTTCCGTTATAATTTTGCGGATACATGGTTCATCTCTGTTTTCATTGAGGTATTTCGTAAAACCTGCCATCCATGTATTTGCCATTGGCGTTTTATAAACCTTTTCTACAATATATCCATACGAAAGATTATGATTTTTAACCAAATCATCATGAATTTTTTCCGACAAATCGCGTTTAAGAAAAGCGTTCAAAAGATTGCGTCCAAGCACTGCGCCGCTGCCTTCGTCTCCAAGAATATATCCTCCGCAGTTAACTGCGTCAACAATGTTTTTTCCATCAAACAAACATGAATTTGAGCCTGTACCGAGAATACATGCAATTCCTGCGCCGTCTCCGCACACGCTGCGTGCGCTTCCAAGCAAATCGGAATACGCTTCGACAGTTGTTGCCTTCGTAAAAAGTTCTTTCAGAATGTCAATCATCACGGCTTGTTTTTCAGACGTAACGCCTGTTCCATAATAAAAGATTTCTGTTATCTCACAGGTAATTTTGGGTAAAAGATTTGTCCGTAACTCGTTCAAAATAATTTCTTCGGATTGAAGGCACGGATTCAGTCCGCCTGTTTCGATATAATTATAATTTTTGCATGAATCTATCACGCACCAGCTTGTTTTTGTAGAACCGCTATCGGCAACCAGTATCATATTATTTTTTGTTTTAATTTTTAAAAATCGCGCAAATGTACGAAAAATATACCAAAACAGAAAGAATAATTTTTGTGATTTACCAAGTGAGATTACGATTTAATACTTACAATATTTTTGTACGAATTAATTTATAGGATGTTTTTTTACTGTTGAGAAGCATGTTTTTTCAACTGTAATTCATCAATTACTAAACATTCAAATCTTTTTAATCTTGAAATTTAAAAATCATTAAATATTTCAATTACATTTGTATTCGTAATAAACAGGATTTTAATACTAAAATTTAATAATGTTGGCGCTTCCGAATATATTTTTACAAAGAATGAAAGACATTCTCGGTAATGAATTTTATGATTTTGCAGACGCTCTAAATCAGGAAACGCCTGTGAGTTTACGCAAAAATCCTTATAAATATACAGAATTTGTTGAGAACGAAAAGGTAGCATGGTGCAATAATGGCATTTATTTGCCTCAACGAACAACATTCACTCTTGACCCGAATTTTCACGCTGGAGCGTATTACGTACAGGAAGCAAGTTCGATGTTTGTTGAACAGGCGGTCAATCAATACTGTCAGCATAAAAATAAAATCATTGCTTTGGATTTATGCGCTGCGCCCGGAGGAAAATCTACGCATTTGCTTTCGCTTTTGCCAGAAAATTCGCTGCTCGTGGTAAATGATGCTATTCGCAGCCGTACAAAAATGTTGTACGAGAATATTTTAAAATGGGGAAATTCAAATGTAGCAATAACCAACAGCGACCCTAAACATTTTTCATCATTACACGGTTTTTTCGATTTGATACTTGTCGATGCTCCATGTTCGGGCGAAGGAATGTTTCGTAAAGATAATAATGCGGTTAAAGAATGGTCGGTCGGCAATGTCAAACTTTGCGCCGAACGTCAACGCCGAATACTTGCGGATATTTGGAGCGCGTTGAAACCCGATGGCTTGCTTATTTACTGCACATGTACGTACAATATCGAAGAAAATGAGGAAAATGTAAAATGGCTTATTGACAAGTTCGGTGCAAAAAGTCTGAAAATTAAAACTCAACCACAATGGATAATTTCGGAAAATTTGTTTCCGGAAATTTTTTCCTATCGTTTTTATCCGCACAAAACCAAAGGGGAAGGTTTTTGTTTGAATGTATTAAGTAAAAACGGCGGCGAAACCGATTTTTACGAAAGAAAAGAAAATCATCATAAAAAAAATATTGCCAAGAACCTTGAATTTGTTCGTAAATATTTATCAAATCCAGAAAAATACAGTTTTATTACGGATGATTATATTGTGAAAGCGATTCCAAAAATGTTTGCAAACGAAATAAATATCATATCAAATCAACTGAAATGTTTGTCTTTCGGCATTACGACAGGAACGATAAAAGGTAATGATTTTGTGCCTTCTCATGCGCTTGCCATGTCGGTTGACCTGAATATTGACGAATTTCCACAAATAAATATTGACAAACATTCGGCGCTTCAATTTCTACACAAAGATAATGTTCGATTTGACTGCGAAACAGTCGGATATAATCTTGTTCGTTATAATAACAATGCTCTCGGCTGGATAAAAAATATCGGCATTCGCACAAACAACCTGTATCCATCCGAATGGAGAATACTTATGGATATAAAATCGCAGGCGTTTCAGTGATTTAAGAATTTAAAGAT
>JAIRRX010000015.1 GCA_031255755.1 Prevotellaceae bacterium
ATCAGTTCTATCGGTTATAAGACGCAGGAAATTGTTACAGGCAGCCGTAGTGTAATTGATGTTGCACTTGAACCGGATGTTGCTCAAATTGAAGAATCGTTTGTTGTTGCTTACGGCACAGCAAGAAAAAGCACTTACACGGGTTCTGCAGCGGTAGTAAAAGCAGAGGCTATAAAGGATATGCCTAAAGCATCATTTGAAACGGCTTTGGTCGGAACTGTTTCGGGTTTACAAATGACTCCGGGTTCGGGACAAGCCGGTTCATCTGTTAATATTCGAATAAGAGGTACTGGTTCTATGAATGCATCTAATGAACCTTTATATGTAATTGACGGAGTTCCTATGAATAGCGGAGATTTGTCGAAATTAAACTATTCATCCAATAATGCTATGAATAGTATTAATCCTGCTGACATTGAGAGTATTACGGTGCTGAAAGATGCTGCCGCATCATCTCTGTATGGCTCGCGTGCCGCTAATGGTATTATTATGATTACTACAAAATCAGGGAAAAAAGGTAAAATGAATTTAAGTTTTAAAGCCAATGTTGGCTTTACTCCTTCGTTTGCTTACAACAACTGGGAAAAAGCATCTCCTCAAGACCAAATTGATTATAGCCTTGAATTGTGGACTGCATGGAACATGAGGGATGAGCCGACTACATATCCTACATATGAATTAGCAAGAGCGCAGGCTGAACAGGATTACAAAAACCTGATTGGAGATGATCCTCGTGGCTTTTTCGATTGGGAAGATGCATTATTAAGAACAGCTACTTTTCAGAATTATGATTTAAGCGCAAGCGGTGGTACAGAAAACAATACATACTATTTTTCGCTTGGATATACAAAAGAAAATGGACGTGTTTATGTTAACGACCTTTCTCGATATAGTGGACGATTAAATGTTACTCAAAAAATTACAAACTTTTTGGATATGACTTCAAATGTTTCTTTTTCATCCGTAGAAAAAAACGGTTTTAATGATGGTTACAATAACGGAGCGAACTATTTTTTGATGATACGTAATCTTCTGTTCGATAATTGGTGGCCAAAAAATGAAGATGGTACATGGCATACGGATCCATGGAGAACTTACGCACAAAATGTATTGTATTATGATAATTACAGAGAAAATGTATCAAAAATTAACAGGTTCTCAATAAATGAATCATTAAAAGCTAATATTACTCCTGATTTATCTGTAAAAACTATATTCAGTTACGATGAAACCAGGCTTGATGATTATGTATGGCGAGCAGCAAATCATTACGACCTTAGCGCTCGTTCAGTTAATGGCGTTGTTAGAAATATACATAATAAATGGTTAAAAATGGTTTCTACCAGTACCATAAACTATGATTATACATTTAAAGATGTACACAATATTGCATTATTGGCAGGTTTTGAGGTAGAAGATAATCAATTCAATTTAGTACGCGCAGAAGGAACAAACCTGCCATCCTTAACATCAAAAACAGTAGCAACGGCAGGAACAAAAACATCAAACGCTTACTATTCGGGTAACAGTATGATGTCATTTTTGAGCAGGTTGGAATATAACTATGATAACAAATATTATTTTAGTGCAAGTTTCAGGAGAGATGGTTCATCTAAATTGTCGCCTTCAGTACGATGGGGTAATTTTTGGTCGGTTTCCGGCGCGTGGAAAATTAATAGCGAGAAATTCATGCAATCTGTCGAGTGGTTGTCAAATTTAAGAATTAAAACATCTTATGGAATAAATGGCACTATGCCCGAACCTAATTATGGACATATTGCTCTGTTTTCGTATTCTAATTATACTTATGGCAATAATCCCGGAGGTAGAATTACTACAACAGCAGCTGAAACTCTTAAATGGGAAACTAACTATACTCTTAATCTTGGCGTAGAAGCTGGATTTTTTAATAACAGACTTAATATTAATCTTGAATATTATGACAGAGTATCAAAAAATCTGTTGCAAGATGCGCCAATATCACGCATAACGGGATTTAATAGTATTCTTCAAAATATCGGAGCAATGGATAATAGCGGATTTGAAATAGAAATAGGAGGAGATATTATAAAAAGAAATGATTTTAGATGGAATATGAGTATCAACGGGGCAACATTACGCAGCAGGGTTACCAAACTTTATGAAGGCGCTGATATTATTTGGTATGACCCAACTGGAGACGATAATCAAGCCAGATTTATATATAGAGAAGGAAAATCGCCTAAATCATTTTATGGAAGAGAATGGGCAGGAGTTGACCCTGACAACGGAGAACCCATGTGGTACACCAACAACACAACTACAACTCCATATAAAACTGTAAATGGCCGTCCTGTTACAAATTTATATGACCAGGCAAGTGATATAATAACGGGATGTGCAGATCCCAAATTGTTTGGAGGTATAAATAGTGATATTTCGTGGAAAGGTTTTAGCGTTTACCTAAATTTCTCTTATTCTCTTGGCGGAGATGTATATAATGCATTTGAAAGATATGTGAATGACGACGGATACTTTACTACTCGTACACGAACAGAAAAAGCAATGGATTATTGGAAAAAACCCGGTGATATAACGCAAGCTCCACGCTTAGGGCTTGATGAAAACACAAAAGCATTTAAAAGTCATCAAAGCAGATGGTTGTATAAAAACAATTATATACGCTTAAAAAATATTACAATATCATACAATCTACCGAAAAATATTGTAGAAAAGGTAAAATTAACAAACTGTCGCGTTTATTTTTCAGGTATGAATTTATTAACTTTTGCAAGTCAAAACTATTTTGACCCCGAAGTAAGCGTGTATGGAGTTAAAAGTTGGGAAATGCCTATTGGCAAAACATTTACATTTGGAATAGAACTTAATTTATAAAATAAATAAAATTATTATGAAAAAGAAAATATTTTTTACGCTTTTGGTGTCTGTTATTATAACTTTAAGCGTATCATCGTGTCAGGATTTTTTAGATAAATATCCATCGGAATCAGTTCCAGCAGCAATGGCAATAGGTAATGCCAACGATGCTGAAGTTGCAATCAATGGCGTATATCACGCCATGGCATCGTATGCTTATTATGGCCGCGATATGGTATTGTATGCAGAATATAAAGGCGGTGATTTTGGTATTACAACTACAGGTATTTCAGGTGATGCTTTATACTTTTTTACTCATACATCAACCAGCGGTGCATATTCAGACTTTTGGTCTCAATGCTATTTTGTGTTACTTCAGGTAAACAACATACTTGAATGTATTGAATCTGGTAAAGTAGATGCGCAAACTCCCGATGATATTGCAAAAGTAAATTCTGTTAAAGGACAGGCTTTGACAATAAGAGCGCTTGTTCATTTCGATTTGGCAAGATTATATGGTTATCCTTATCTTAAAGATAACGGAGCGAGCCTTGGCGCAGCTGTTGTTACAAACACATTGGCTGCAAGTTCCCAATTGAGACGTAATACTGTTGCCGAATGTTATGAGCAGGCAATAATCGATTTAACCGAAGTAATAAATTCTTCTTTGTTGCCTGTTACAAAAAAGAATGGCTATATAAACCAATATGGAGCTAAATCATTACTTGCAAGAATATATCTCTACAAAGGTGAGTGGGAAAATGCTTACACAATGGCTAAAGATGTAATAGATAACGGAGGATATACTCCTTATACCGATGCAAATTGGGTAGATTCATGGAAATCGCAATTCGGAACAGAATCTATTTTTGAATTGTTTGTTGTACCAAGCGAAACCGATTTGGGTAGCACTTCTCCATGCAGTTATTTTGCTCCAAGAAAAAATCTTCCAGACAGAAGAGAACTTGGTCCAATTATGGTAAGCGACCAGTTTTTTGATATGTTTAAAGAATCTGTTCATGACACAGATGTACGTTGGGATGTTTTTGGAATAGATGAATTCGGACGCGAAGACCCTGCATCCAGTTTTTATATTCAAGATAGAAAAGGTTGGATGATGAAATACGAAGGAGATGGAAAATCAACACGTTCAGCAGTAAACATTAAAATTATAAGATTAACGGAAGTTCTTCTAATTGGAGCAGAGGCGGCATTGAAGAAATCATCGCCAAACAAAACAGATGCTGCTTCTTGGATTAATATTGTAAGAAAAAGAAATCCTGCATTGACAGATTTAGATGGCAGCGAAAGCATCAATGTATTGTTAGATGAAGTTGCTTTGCAAAGACGTATTGACCTTATTGGCGAAGGTCATCGATATTTTGATGTATTGAGAACAGGAGGCACTATTTCATATACCGATGGAGGAGGTATTTTCCCTCAACGGCAGGCTGGAGGTAGAGATGCCACTGTTGATTGGAATTTCAATAAGTGCGTACTCCCAATAGGTATTAATGAAATCAACGCCAATCCGGCAATCAAAGATCAGCAAAATCCCGGATATAATTAATTCTTGAATATCCCTACATAAAAAAACAACTGCTCAAAATTTCGAGCAGTTGTTTTTTTATTATTAAAACGGAATATAAACTAAATCATTTTACTGTCAATCATGATTTGATTTACATTTCGCGTTGCCTCGGCTGATGCCTTGAATGCAATTTTTTCATCATCGTTAAGCGGAAAATCAACAATCTTTTCCCAGCCGCTTTCGCCAAGTACAACAGGAACGCCGATTGTAAGGTCATTTTCACCATATTCGCCTTCCAGAAGTACTGCACATGGAATAATACGTTTTTGATTTCGCACAATTGATTCAACCATAGATGCTGCCGCAGCTCCGGGTGCATACCATGCCGATGTGCCAAGCAGTTTGGTTAAAGTTGCTCCGCCGACTTTTGTTTCCGCAACAACTTCATCAAGTTTTTCTTTTGTCAAAAAGTTTGTTACGGCAACGCCTCTGCATGTTGCAAGCGATGTAAGCGGAACCATTGTTGTATCGCCGTGTCCGCCTATTACCGTAGCCTCAATATCTTTGGAGTTTGCTCCCAATGCTCGACTCAGATAATATTTGAATCGCGAACTGTCCAGCGCTCCGCCCAGTCCCATTACTTTATTTCGCGGAAGTCCGGACGTTTTTACGGCAAGATGACACATTGCATCCATTGGATTGCTTACGATTATAAGTATTGCATCAGGAGAATGTTTAAGAATGTTTTCAACTACATTTTTGACAATTCCTGCATTTACTCCTATTAATTCTTCGCGTGTCATTCCGGGTTTGCGCGGAATGCCCGATGTTATAACTACCACATTTGAATTTGCCGTTGCCGCATAGTCATTTGTTACGCCTTTCACGCAGCATCCGAATTCGGCAAGCGCTGCCGTTTGCATAATATCCATTGCTTTTCCTTCCGAAATGCCTTCTTTAATATCAAGAAGAATAATTTCGGATGCAATTTCGCGCGTTGCGAGTACATTGGCGCATGTTGCGCCTACATTTCCCGAACCGACTATTGTTACTTTTACTGCCATAATACTTTATGTTTTTAATAATTAAATATTTTATTTGAATGAAATTCGGCACAAAGGTAAAATTTAAAATCAAAAAGTTGAAATACATTAAACCTAATATGGATTATTTAACCTGAAAAACAAAAATGTATTGACTTATTTTAATTTAATATTTAGTACAGTTATAAAAGTAATAAGCTGTCATTGCTTCATTTGTAATCACATAACTGCAAATAAAAATTGATAAAAAATGCATGATTTCAACCAATATGAGTACAAAACTCCGCAATACTTTATTGTTGAATTTGCCGTATCATCCTAAAATTTGTATATTTGCATTTTATACGATTTATGTATTAATAAATAAAACACAGACTATGAAAGGAATCGTTTTAGCGGGAGGTTCGGGTACTCGGCTGTATCCGATTACAAAAGGCGTATCAAAACAAATGCTGCCGATATATGACAAGCCGATGATTTATTATCCTGTTTCGGTTTTGATGCTGGCGGGAATACGCGAAATATTAATAATATCAACTCCGCAGGATTTACCCGGATTTAAACGTTTGCTCGGCGATGGCTCCGATTACGGCGTTATATTTGAATATGCCGAACAGCCTTCGCCTGATGGCTTGGCACAGGCGTTTATTATCGGTGAAAATTTTATCGGCAACGATTCGGCCTGTCTGGTTTTAGGTGATAATATTTTTCAGGGAGCAGGATTTTCGTCAATGTTGAAAACAGCGGTACACGCAGCCGAACATGAAGCCAAAGCAACGGTTTTCGGCTATTATGTTAATGACCCTGAACGTTATGGAGTAGTTGAATTTGATGAAAACGAAACTGTAATAAGTATAGAAGAAAAACCGCAAAACCCAAAATCAAATTACGCTGTTGTAGGATTATATTTTTATCCTAACAGAGTTGTGGATATTGCAAAAAATGTAAAACCATCTGCACGCGGCGAACTGGAAATTACAACAGTCAATCAGGAATTTTTGAAAAGGCAGGAATTGAAAGTGCAGTTATTGGGTCGCGGATTTGCATGGCTGGATACAGGTACGCATGATTCGCTTGCCGAAGCATCTATTTTTGTTGAAGTGCTTGAAAAACGTCAAGGATTGAAAATTGCGTGTCTCGAAGGCATTGCCTATAACAACGGATGGATTACAAAAGAAAAACTGATTGCAACAGCGCAACCAATGATTAAAAATCAATATGGGCAATATTTGTTGAAAATAGCAAACGAAACAAAATCTGCAAAATAATGGAAGTAATAAAAACAAATATTGAAGATGTATTAATTATAAAACCCAAAATATTTGCAGATGCACGCGGGTATTTTTTTGAATCGTTTGTACAGAAAAATTTTGAAGAAAAAATCTGTAAAACAGTATTTGTTCAGGATAACGAATCAAAATCT
The DNA here is from genome assembly GCA_031255755.1 of Prevotellaceae bacterium. Classification (GTDB taxonomy): domain Bacteria; phylum Bacteroidota; class Bacteroidia; order Bacteroidales; family UBA932; genus JAIRKV01. Next base: position 6,854 of record JAIRRX010000015.1, read on the forward strand.
TCGTATGGCGTTTTGCGAGGTTTGCATTATCAATTACCGCCTTTTGCTCAAGCCAAACTTGTTCGCGTTATCAAAGGCAGAGTTTTGGATGTAGCGGTTGATATCAGAAAAAATTCACCGACATTCGGAAAATATGCAGCAGTAGAACTTACAGATGAAAATCATTTGCAACTGTTTATTCCACGCGGTTTTGCACATGGTTTTGCCGTATTAAGCAGCGAAACAATATTTCAATATAAATGCGATAATTATTATTCGCCGCAAAACGAAGGCGCAATAATCTGGAACGATAAAACGATAGGTATAGACTGGCAAATTCCTGAAAAAGATATTATACTTTCCGAAAAAGATAAAAACCATCCAACGCTTGCAAATGCAAAGATGCTGTTTTGATTGTATGTTTGCATAAATGTAAAAATCGTTCATGCGTTTGGCAAGTATAACAATAAAAAAAGACTGCTGAATCAGCAGTCTTTTTATGTTAAAAATCAGTCAAATTATTTCAACAATTCTGCAAGTTTGTTTTTCAAGGCATCTCCGCGAAGATTTTTTTCAATTATAATTCCTTGCGGGTCAATCAAAACAGTGTGAGGAATTGCGTTTACATTGTAAAGTCGCGCGCCTTCACTTTGCCATAATTTTATGTCCGACATGTGAACCCATGTAAGATTGTGTTCTTTTATTCCGTTCAGCCATTTTTCTTTGTCTCTGTCGAATGATACGCCTACGATTTCAAAGTTTTTGTTTTTATATTTTTGATAAACTTCGATAAGGTTCGGCATTTCGGCAATACAGGGTCCGCACCACGAAGCCCAAAAATCAACCAAAACGTATTTTCCTTTGCCTGCATAATCCGAAAGTTTCACATTTTCGCCCTGTGGATTCGGCATTTCAATATCCACAAAAGGTTGTCCGACTGCGACTGTTTTTGCGATTGCAACACGTTCCGAAAGTTTTTTAAATACATCTTTTTGTAATGTCTCTGCGCTGGCTAATGTCAGCAATTCTTCCATTTCTTCAACTCCCATTTGAGACGTTGCTCTTGACAAAAAACATTCTCCCGCTTTATTGTTTATATTTTCTTTCACAAATGCAATACTCGAATTGATATATTCTTCGTACCATTTATTATAGTCGGAAGCGTCCAATGCCGCATTAAGTTCTGCGTCTGAGACTCCTGCCGCAATCAAACTATCGGCTATTCTGTTGAGTTTTTCTTCTATCGCCGCAAGTTGCTTTAAATGCTGTGAAATCAAGTCGTTGAGTTCTGTGCCTGTAATTGTAACTTCGTTTTCGCCAATTATAATTTCTATCGGAACATTTTCAACAATAACTTCAAATACCTCCCTGCCTATTGTAACATAATAAATTTCAGGTTCGACAACATTTCCCGTAAAGGTAAATTTGCTGTCTTTAATTGTCGTTGAATCAATTGATACAAGTTTATTTTCAATTCTTTTCCCCAAATAGACTGTTTGTCCGTTTAATCTTTCTAATTCAACGTTTCCGCTGATTGTGTAAGATTTTTTTTCGTTGCAAGCTAAGATTGCAACTGCAATAAATGTAAGTAATAATAATTTTTTCATATTAGTATGTATTAAAATTTAAATTCATAATTCTAAAAAAGCCCGTAAAGTTCGGCATTTATTTTGTCAATAACAATATTAAGGTCTTCTGTTTTTTTTGCAAAATTCGTTTTATCAACATCAATAATCAGTTTTCGTTCTTTATAGGAATCTATCCATTCTTCGTAAAGTTCGTTGAGATGAGTAAGATAATCAATTCGTATTCCTGCTTCATATTCTCTGCCCCGTTCCTGTATTTGCGCAACAAGAGTCGGTATTGATGCTTTCAGATAAATAAGCAAATCCGGCGGAGTAACTAAATCCATCATTAAATTGAACAGCGATGTGTAATTTTCAAAATCACGCGATGACATCAATCCCATTTTATGCAAATTCGGCGCAAAAATACATGCATCTTCATAAATGGTTCGGTCTTGAATTATTATATCATCGCTTCGTTTTATATCAATAATATTTTTAAACCTGCGATTTAAAAAAAATATCTGAATATTAAACGCCCAACGTTGCATATCTTTGTAAAAATCGTTCAAATACGAATTGTCATCAACCTTTTCAAACTGAGGCGTCCATTTGAAATGTTGAGATAATAAATGCGTGAGAGTTGTCTTTCCGCTTCCGATGTTACCTGCTATTGCTATGTGCATTATTTTTATTTTTTGATATGATAAACCAAATTCCCGCATACAAAGTTAATAACTTTTTAATTATACATCAAAAATATTTTAAAAAAATGTTAATTTTAACAGCATATTATTTTTGATTTCAAATCAATATCTGATAAACAGAGTAATAACAATTATATAAACCTTATAAAATTTAATCGTTAAACAATTCAATAAAAACTTTCAACGAGTTTATCGGACTTAATTTTTCAAAATGATAATTATAAAAATCAAGCATAACTTTCAGAAAATCTTTGCGCTGTGTGCGATTTAATTCTATCTGACATATATTGCTGACCTGTATTTTCAACAGTTGTTGTAATATTTTCGTATTTGTTATATCAAAATACAGAGTATGTTTTGGTTGCAGAGGCGTTATACATCCGTTTTTGATGTCAAAAAATCCGTTTGCATCATAAATATCTTTTGGATAAAAACCAATATATTTTGACAAATTGGCAAGAAAATGAAGGTGAAAATTTTCAGCGCCCATGTCAATTTTATCGAATATCAAAATAGAATTATAAATAAAATCGAACATTTTTTCGTTTGGTTCTTCTTCGCGAATTATTTTGTAAAGCACTTCGGCTATGAACATTGCAATGCTCGCTTTTTTTACATCAAACGGAATTGTGCGCAAAGGTTCTGCAAATTTACATTCTTTTATGCGCTGTATATTTGATGTTTGTTTATTATATGCCTCTAAATTCAGCAAAAACAGCGGTTGAAAAAGAGTTATTCTATTTTTGTTTTTTTGTGAATGTGAACAGTTTATGATATAAGTTTGCTTTCCGAATCTGTCGGTATAGGCATACACAATTAAACTGCTGTCGGTATGTTTTATTGTATGTAAAATTATGGCTTTTATTTTATAAATCATAAAAACAGATAATTTACAAATGTACATGAAATATTTGAATTAATGTCGGCATATTGGAAATTTGCATTACAGAATATAATCTGAAAATGTCAAACGAAAATTTATTTAGTAACGCTTTGTCTTGTAACTCACAATAATGTTTACAACTTTTGAGACAGCATTTTTAAAATTCTATAATTCCCCAGCGTTCAGGAATGTGCATATTTATTCGCTTTTGAGGCGACCAAACCCAAAAATCCGATACTAATAATTTTCCATTTTCATCGGTTTTTTTTATGTATTTTTCATCAATAATATCAAAATTCCACTGGACTCTCAAAAGATTGAGTTTCCATTTATCTCCTTTATTCGGATGAGAATGTTTGCTGTCGGAATATTCATCAAAAGCGGAAAATGGAATGGCAAGTTCAACCGTCCAAAAACTGTCAATATCGGCAGGATTATTTAATGTTCCGTTCAAAAATACTGCTTTTTTCAAACCGTTAATATTCCAGCTACTGTTAAAATTTCCACCTTTGCTGTAAGGTTTATCCATTTGTAAATCCCAAGTAGCGCCGATTGCATTTATTTCAAATTCATAATAATTACAGGCATCTCCGTCAGGGTCAATAAACAGTTCAAAAGCGTTGTCAAGATAAATTTGCTGTTCGTTTTCGCTAATGTTTGCACAAATATGAGGCTCGTCAAATTTAACAGCCAAATATAAAAAATCGTTATCCCACAATATTTTTACACGTGTTTCATATTTCGGAAATCCGCCTCCGCGAATATCTTCAAAATCGTCAATCCAGTCGGTTTGCTGCCATGCAGGTTCGTCAAAATGTCCATCAATAATAATTTTTTCATCGATTTTACGGCAAATCGCATGTTTTACATTATCAGCATTTTGCGCTTTTACAGATATAAATATCAAAATAATTGTTAAAAATGGCATCAATAATATTCTCATTATAATATTTTTATTTATCTTTGCAAAGATAATTTTAATTTTTTATAATAAAAACAAAACAACATAATAAACCGTAATAATAAAATAAATCATTAACTTTGCCAAAATTTTAAACAAAATATATTTCACAGAAAAAATATTACTAACAAATAAAAATTATAAAAGATGAGTACAACTTGGATTATTGTAATTATTGTCGCAATTTTGATTATATTTATAATCTCGCTTTACAATCGCTTGGTTCGTTATCGCAACAACCGCGAAAATGCTTTTGCCGACATAGATGTTCAACTTAAACAACGCCACGACCTTATACCACAACTTGTTGAAACGGTAAAAGGTTATGCGAAACACGAAAGCGAAACTTTTATGAAAGTTACGCATGCACGTACTGCCGCTATGGGCGCTCAAACTATTGACCAAAAAATAGATGCAGAAAATCAACTTTCATCGGTATTAAGCGGTTTGAAAATTCAACTGGAAGCGTATCCCGAATTGAAAGCCAATACAAACTTTTTGCAGTTGCAGGAAGAAATGTCGGATGTAGAAAATAAACTTGCAGCCGTGCGCAGATATTTCAATTCGGCAACAAAAGAATACAACAATGCCGTTGAAACTTTCCCTGCAAATATTATTGCAGGAATGTTCGGTTTCAAACGCGAAAAAATGTTTGATACAGGCGAACAGGAACGCATCAGACTTGACGAACCGCCAAAAGTAAATTTTTAAAAACAAAATTTAATGTAAAATAATTCGCATATAAATGAAATACGTTGGAATACAGACACAAAAAAGAATTAACAACTTCAAATCTACATTATTATTAATACTTTTTCCGTGTATAATCCTTTTACTCGTTTGGGCTTTTTTTCAAATTATTTACGGTCAGTTTGATAATGATACCAATTATAATTTAACCCATGCAAACAGTATGTTTATTGAAACATTACCATGGGTTATCGGTATTTGTTTGCTTTGGTTTCTGATTGCATATTTTGCAAATACAACAATAATAAATATGTCAACAGGTTCACGCCCGCTTGAACGCAGAGACAATAAAAGAATTTATAATTTGGTTGAAAATCTTTGTATTGCCAATAATATCAGTATGCCGAAGATTAATATAATCGACGATGATTCGCTTAATGCATTTGCAAGCGGAATAAATAAAAAAACGTTCACGGTAACGCTTTCGCGAGGTATAATAAACAAACTTAACGACCAGGAACTTGAAGGCGTGATAGCGCACGAACTTACTCACATTCGCAATCGTGATGTAAAATTGCTGATAGTTTCCATTGTTTTTGTCGGAATATTTTCGTTTCTTACGCAAATGCTTTTTCGCACTTTGCTTTATGGAAATCATCGCCGAAGCGGAAACAATAAAGGCGGTGGCGCTGTTGTTGTTATTGTTGCTTTAGCGCTTGCCGTAGTTGGCTATTTAATAACTATCATGATGCGGTTTGCAATATCAAGAAAACGCGAATACATGGCAGATGCAGGCGGTGCGGAAATGACTAAAAATCCTTTGGCATTAGCTTCGGCGTTGCGCAAAATTTCAACAGATTCACGAATTGAAACAGTAACACAAAAAGATGTTGCTCAACTGTTTATTGATAATCCGCTACAAAAAGGAATTGCAGGTTTGTTTTCAACGCATCCGCCAATAGAAAAGCGGATACAAATTCTTGAACAGTTTTAGTAATTTGGAATGTGTATAATTGTCATTCCGTAAAAATAAATTTGCCGAAAAATTAAGATTTAATACTGACAATAGCGTATTTTGGGTTTGTTTTTAGGAAAATAAGTTGCAATTTTATTTGCATAAAATGTTTGTTAATAAAATAATTTTGTTATCTTTGCAGTCCGAAAATTTATTATATAAAGACTAAAATAAAGATATTCAATATTATAAAATAAAAATTAATGTACGTAATAGTAGAAATAGCAGGTCAACAATTTAAAGTTGAAAAAGATCAGAAACTGTTTGTCCACCGTCTCGAAGGCGCTGAAGGCGACCTCGTAAGTTTCGATAAAATTCTGCTGATTGATAATGACGGACAGGTACAAATTGGCACACCTGTAATACAAGATGCCTCGATTAGTGCAAAAATTCTCAAACATCTTAAAGGTGATAAAGTTATTGTTTTTAAGAAAAAGAGAAGAAAAGGTTATGCTGTTAAAAACGGTCATCGTCAACAGTTTACACAAATTCAGATAGAAGAAATAAACATTGCCACAGAAAGCAAACGCGAAGAAAAGTCATCGGACAGTGATCTTTCAACTAATGCTGAGGCTGTTTAATACTTGATTAATTTTGATTTAGAAACAATAAAAATTTATAAAGATGGCACATAAAAAAGGTGTAGGTAGTTCAAAAAACGGACGTGAATCACACAGTAAACGATTAGGAGTAAAATTATTCGGCGGACAATTTGCAACTGCAGGAAATATTTTGGTTCGCCAGCGTGGAACGGTTCATAATCCCGGCGAAAATGTAGGCATAGGCAGAGACCATACTCTTTATGCTTTGATTGACGGAATTGTTGTTTTTCGTCGTAAACGCAACAATAAATCATTTGTTTCCGTAATCCAGCAAGCTTAAGTTTTGCTATTGTAATAATAAAAACATACGCTAAAGGCGTATGTTTTTTATTTTAAAAAAATCAGAGAATTTTTATTTTGAATAATTTCTTTCGCCAAAAATAAGCGAACCTATACGAATTATCGTACTGCCTTCGCTTATAGCAATTTTGTAGTCATTGCTCATACCCATTGACAGTTCACAAAAATCAGAATTGCCGACAAATGTCGTTTTTTTCAATTCATCAAAAACTGTGCGTAACGTGTGAAATTCACTGCGTATTTGATTTGTATTATCGGTAAAGGTTGCAATTCCCATAAGTCCGACAATTTTAACGAATGTGTGTGCCAGAAACTCTTTTGTTGATAAATATTCCTGTAATTCCTTGACGGAAAAGCCGAATTTTGTTTCTTCCATTGCAATGTGAAGCTGTAAAAGGCATTTTATTATTCTGTTCCGTTTTGCCGCTTCTTTGTTTATTTCGGCAAGCAATCGAGGCGAATCAACAGAATGTATAAGACTTACAAAGGGAACAATATACTTTATTTTATTTGTTTGCAGATGTCCTATAAAATGCCATTCTATATCTTTGGGCAATTCATTATATTTTTTAACGAGTTCCTGAGGTTTGTTTTCTCCGAAAATACGCAAACCGCTGTTATATGCATGCTGAACGGTTTCACACGAATGTGTTTTTGAAACCGCAACAATCTTAATTTCGTTGGGAATGGATTTTATAAAACCGTCCATTGATTTTTGCTGTCAATATTTAACTGCGATAAAAAATACTTTTATTTAAGTTATTATCTTTTTCTTTTGTTTTTCTGCTGTAACTGTTGCTGCTGGCGTTGCATTTCTTCAAGTTTCATCTGAAATTTTGATTTTTTTATCGGCTGTTTTGCATGTTCCTGCATTTTTCTGAGCAAATCTTCATCTTTTACGATATATTTGCGTATAAACCACATTTGTCCTATGGTTATCATGTTAGACAATAAATAATAATAACTCAGTCCGCTTGAAAAATTATTACAGAAACACAACATCATTACTGGCATAAAGTATAATGACATAAATTTCATTCCCGGCATTGAATTTTGGCTTTGCGACTGGCTTGACATTGTTATTTTTGTATAGAAAAACATCGATATTGCCATCAGCAAGGCAAAAAGACTTACATGGTCGCCATAAAACGGAATGCTAAACGGTAAATTCAAAACAGAATCGAAGCCCGAAAGGTCGTCAGCCCAAAGAAATGCTTTTTGGCGCAATTCAAACGAACTTGGGAAAAAACGAAACATCGCAATAAGAATAGGAAACTGTAAAAGCATCGGCAAACAGCCTCCGAACATGCTTGCTCCGTTTTTTTTGTAAAGAGCCATTGTTTCCTGCTGTTTTTTCATTGCATCTTCCTTTTTTGGATATTTTGCGGCAATCTTGTCAATTTCTGGTTTAAGCAAACGCATTTTTGCCATCGATACATATGATTTTCGTGTAAACGGAAATATTATTAATTTTATTAAAACAGTCAGTATCAATATTATTATACCATAGTTGGAAATAAAATTCTCAAAGAAATTAAAAACAGGAATAATGATATATTTATTTATCAAACCATCGATGCCAATCCAGCTTATAGGTACAAGTTTTTCAAATTTCAATTCGTATGAATGTAATGTATTATAATGATTTGTTCCCAGATAAAAACTCAACGCATAATCCTGATTTGCAACCATTGAATTGTAAGGAACCGTTGTATATGTTTCAAATCGTTTTACCAGACTGTCAATATTTCTTTCATTATACGTTTTGAAACTTAATTCTGCTCCGTCAAAATTGTTTTTATTGATAAGAATTGCCGAAAAAAACTGTTGTTTATACGCAATCCAGTTAATTTTTACGCTTCGCAGTTTTTCCGATTTTTCGGCGCTCCTGCCAGAAAGTTTTTCTATTGATGTTTCATCTGGAAATCTGTATGCAAGATCTGTATAATTATTTTCATTGCTAAAACCTTTTTCCTGCTGTGGAGAATTCATAGTCCACCGCAATCCCATGCTTGTTTCGCGTTTTTCTATGTAATCCTGCAATCCCACAAAATGCACATCAAGGTCAACAAGATATGAGCCTTGCCGTATTTTGTACACATATTCGATATATCCGTTACCCAATGCAAGCCGCAACGGAAAACTGATAACAGTGTCGGTTTCGTTCATTACAATCTGCGTTTCATTTACGGCAGGCTCGAAAGCCATTTTTGATGTTGATACTGCCTGATTTGCATAAAATTCAAACGAAAAATCATTATCTTTACCACTAAACAGGATTAACGGTTTTTTGCTGTATGTGAAAAAACCTTTAAGTTCTGCCGAATATATGCGTCCTCCGATATTGGTTAACGTAAGTTTCAGCAAATCGTTTTCAATTGTATAAAATTCTTCATCTTTCTGTATAACTGCCTGTAAAACGGTATCCACAGTCGGTTGTAATGTGTCGCCTGTAAGAGTATTTAAACTGTCGGTAAGAAGCAGTTCCTGCCTGCTGTTGATTTCTCTGACATGAGAAATTGAATCCTGCACTCGTTTTTCTTCGTTGTATTTTGCTGCCTGCTTCGAATTAAAAATTCCGAATCCAATTATTATTGCAACAATAAGAACTAATCCTGTAACTGTATTTTTATCCATGGTAAAATTAGAAGTATTTATCTGTTTTATAATTATATTCATGTATAAAAATACATGAATTTTACTAATATGGCGGCAAAGATAATATTTTAAAATAAAAATTCCGAACAAATATTGAAATTAATGAATAAAACGCAAAATAAATATAATGTTTTTGCCTGATATTAAACATCTTTGGAAAATCATTGATAATGTAATTTTCGCTATTAAAGAGGAGTGTAACGGAAAAACAGAAAACAATGCCGAAAGAAATTATTAAATTATGTAAATGAAAATCACTGTTCGGACAAACAAATTAGCAAATACACAAAAATAATGTAAGTTTGACATGTGTTTTTATTTTGCGGTATGTTTGTCAATATGTTTTATATCAACATAATGTAAAATGTAAATATTTTATCATGATATTTTGTTGAAAAAAAAACAGTCATATTTACTTTCATACAAAAAAAAATATCTACATTTATAACCTCAAATTTATGTAAAAATATGAAAGCAGATGTAGTTTTAGGACTTCAATGGGGCGACGAAGGTAAAGGTAAAATTGTTGATTTTCTTACGCCTGATTATTATATGGTTGCCCGTTTTCAAGGAGGACCCAACGCCGGTCATTCACTTGAATTTAATGATAAAAAAATTGTGTTGCATACCGTTCCTTCGGGAATTTTTCGTGAAAACACTTTAAATTTAATAGGCAATGGCGTTGTTATTGACCCTGTGATACTAATGGATGAAATCAACGCTATTGAGGCTATGGGTGTGAATGTAAAATCTAATTTAATCATATCAAAACGTGCGCATTTAATTTTGCCTACGCATAAACTTATAGATACGGCATCGGAATTATCAAAAGGAGAAACCAAAATCGGCTCTACGCTTAAAGGTATATGCCCTGCTTATATGGACAAAACAGGACGCAACGGATTGCGGATAGGTGATTTGTTATCCGATAAATTCCAAGAGCGTTATAATGCTTTGAAAAACGCGCATATAAATATTCTGAAACATTTCGATTTCAAATATACAATAGAAGAGTCGGAATGGTTGCAGGCAATAGAACGCATTAAAACATTGAGACTTGTGGACAGCGAATACGAAATAAACAATTCTTTGGATTTGCATAAAAGAATTTTATGTGAAGGCGCACAAGGTTCATTACTTGATGTTGATTTCGGAACATATCCTTATGTTACTTCATCCAGTACAATTTGTGCCGGAGCATGTACAGGCTTGGGAATTGCACCGTGCAGAATAGGAGAAGTTTTTGGAATTTTCAAAGCATACTGCACACGAGTAGGAAGCGGAGCGTTTCCTACAGAATTGCATGATGAAACAGGAGAAAAAATGCGGCGCACGGGACGTGAATTCGGCGCAACAACAGGACGACCGCGCCGTACAGGCTGGCTTGACTTGCCCGCTCTTAAATATTCAATCATGGTAAATGGCGTTACGCAATTAATAATGATGAAAGCCGATGTACTTGATGATTTTGATACTATACGCATTGCCGTTGCATACAAAATAAACGGCAAAGTTTACGAAACTATTCCTTATGACATGAACCATACGGATATTGAAATTATATACAAGGATTTCGAAGGTTGGAAAACAAAAATATCAAATTTTAAGTCGTACAAAAAACTACCGACAGCGTTTAAAAATTATGTTGATTTCATAGAAACGGCAACGGGACGCTCGCTGAAAGCAATTTCTGTAGGACCAAACAGAGAAGAAACAATAATACGTTGATAAACAATTAATAAAAGATAACTCACAAAATACTTATTATGGAAAAAATTATTAAATTAATGAAAGATGTACCGGCAATTCGCTGGACAGCGCTATTATTATTGGCATTTGCCATGTTTTGTTCCTATATCTTTATGGATATTCTTTCGCCTATCAAAGATTTGATGCAATCAACTCGTGGCTGGGATTCAACCGCTTTCGGAACAATGCAGGGTTCGGAAACATTTTTAAATGTTTTTATTTTCTTTTTGATTTTTGCAGGTATCATTCTTGATAAAATGGGTGTTCGGTTTACCGCTATTTTATCTGGCATCGTAATGCTTGCAGGAGCGGCAATAAACTGGTATGCGGTAACCGAAGCTTTTCAAAATTCAGGTTTGCATACATGGTTTACAAATAATCTTAATTACATTCCCGGCTTTGATGAATTGGGTATTTCGCCGTTTTACGCGGGTATGCCCGCATCTGCCAAGTTTGCATCGGTTGGCTTTATGATTTTTGGCTGTGGCGTTGAAATGGCGGGAATTACAGTTTCACGCGGAATCGTAAAATGGTTCAAAGGCAAAGAAATGGCTTTAGCAATGGGGTCGGAAATGGCATTGGCGCGTTTGGGCGTTGCTACGTGTATGATTTTCTCTCCTGTATTTGCAAAATGGGGCGGAAATATTGATGTTTCGCGTTCGGTGGCATTCGGCGTAATACTTCTGATGATTGCTCTGATAATGTTTATAGCCTATTTCTTTATGGATAGAAAATTAGATGCGCAGACAGGCGAAGCTGAAGAAAAAGACGACCCGTTCAAAATTAAAGATATTGGAAAAATACTTTCAAGCAGCGGTTTTTGGTTGGTTGCTTTGCTTTGTGTTCTTTATTATTCCGCAATTTTCCCATTCCAGAAATATGCGGTAAACATGCTGCAATGCAATTTGACATTTATTCCGCCTGCCGAAGGTTCTTTCTGGGCATCAAATTTATGTACGATAATTCAATATTTTATAATGTTGATGGTTGCTGCTGCTGCTTTTGCAAGTAATTTCAGTAAAAAAACATTAAAAATTGTATTATTGACGACATCTGTCGTATGCTTAATCATTTTCTGTGTTATGGGTTATATGCGTCAATCTGCCGAAACGATTTTTGCAGTATTTCCTCTTCTGGCAGTTGGAATTACGCCAATTATCGGAAAATATGTGGATACAAAAGGTAAAGCTGCATCAATGCTTATGATTGGTTCTATTTTATTGATTGCATGTCATTTGACGTTTGCATTTGTTTTGCCGATGTTCAAAGGAAGCGCTATCGGCGGCATAATGGTTGCATACATAACAATTTTAGTACTTGGGTCATCATTCTCTCTTGTTCCGGCATCATTGTGGCCCAGCGTTCCGAAATTAGTTGATAACAAAGTTATCGGTTCGGCTTATGCGTTGATTTTCTGGATACAAAATATAGGTTTGTGGCTCTTCCCGCTATTGATTGGTAAAATTTTGGATGCATCAAATCCGACAGTTGTACAGCAATTAAAGGATAACCTGATTACACCCGAAGCGGCAGCTACTTCGTATGACTATACCAATCCGCTTTTAATGCTGGCTTGTTTGGGCGTTGCAGCGTTGATTTTAGGATTTTATCTTAAAGCCGTTGATAAACGCAAAGGTTACGGACTTGAACTGCCTAACATCAAAAAATAAAACACAATTTTAATAATCAAAAATTATATAAATGGTACAAAAATTACAATCTGTTTTACGCGACTCGAAAACCGCACGTTGGTGTGTATTGCTTTGTTTGTCGCTGCCAATGTTTGCATCGTATTTCTTCGATGATATTTTTTCTACGGTAAGTCAAATGTTTGACAATCCCGCCTTGCTCGAATTAGGCTGGGATTCGGCAAATTATGGCGTATATGGTGGCGCTTATTCTTTATTGTGTGTATGGGGAGGACTTATTATATGCGGAATCTTGCTTGATAAATGGGGCGTGCGTTTTACGGGAACATTATTTGTCATATTAATGGTTGCAGGGTCGTTAATTGTTGCTTACGCTTTATCTCCTGCATTTAAAGACGGTTCGGTCGCCGCTTTTATAAGCAGTCTCGGATTTGCTAAACCTTCGCTTACACTTGCTACAGCAGGATGCGCCATCTTCGGATTAGGCAGCGAAATTGCAGGAGTTGCCGTAACCAAATCAATAGCAAAATGGTTCAAAGGCAGGGAAATGGCTTTGGCTATGGGATTACAGTTGGCTTTGGCTCGACTTGGCACCGCTACGGCAATGCTGATTGCTCCAATGGTTATTGCAACAAAAGGCGAAGTTCCGTTATCCGAATCAAATAATATGGCTGAAATAGGATTGTTTTTAATGATTATTGGAGTTGTTACATGGTTTGTATTTATTTCGTTTGATAAACGGTTGGATAAACAGGATGTTGAAGCTGCATCTGCAAATAGTGCAAAGAAAAGCGAAGATGATAAATTCAAATTTTCGGATATAGGAAAAATATTAACCAACAAAAATTTTATACTTATAGCGTTGTTGTGCGTATTTTTTTATTGCTGCATAATTTCGTTCAAACGATTTGCAACATCAATACTTATTCCACGTTTCGGACTTGAAGACGATGTTGCTTCGTACATGGCAACTCTGCTTCCTTTTACTCCGATTATTTTTACACCTCTGTTCGGCTCGCTGGTTGATTTCAAAGGCAAAGCCACAACGTGGATGATAATAGGCGCTGTTATTGTTTTGATATCTCATCTTATTTTCGGATTTGCGCCAAGCGTATCAATATTCGGATTTATAAGTTTTGCACTGCTCGGAATAGGTTATTCGCTTGTGCCTGCAGCAATGTGGCAATCGGTACCGAAAATTATTCCCGAAAACAAATTGGGAACAGCATATTCATTAATTTACTGGATACAGAATATGGGAATGTTGCTTGTACCGATAGTTATTGGAAGTATTTTGAAAACAACAGATGAAGCAGATAATGCAACAAAAGTTGAAAATGCCGTAAATGCCGAATTGGTATTTATAGGTTTAGCCTGCATTGCGATAATAGTTTCGTTGCTGTTGAAAAAATCATCTAACAATCATCCCGAATTGCGATTAGACGAACCGAATAAGATTAAAAAATAAAAAACGATTATTGACAATTAAAAAATCCTCGATGAAAAATCGAGGATTTTTTATTATATATGATAAAAATTGATATGGAAAAAGTCTTGTTTAAAATTCATAACTTATGAAATAGATTTTATCAATTTAAAAACCTAAAAATCATATTTCAAACCTATATTTAAGCCAAGATTGAACTGTTTTTCGGTTCTGAAACTTTGAGGCTGATTATTATCTTTTATATAATACACAACATTTGGCTCAATATAAATTCCCATGTTTTTTATAAAGTTATATGATACTCCCAAACCTGCATTTGTAGAAAACTGTATGCCGCGTACGCTTCTGTTTTCTATTGTGTAATATTTACTTTCGGAAATTTCCTGAACTGCTTTTATATAACTGTACGATACGCCTTTTTCTGCGGCAAATTCGCCTGTCAGATAAATATTGAAATTATTTTTTTTGAAAAATAAAAATTCAAATCCTACAGGTATTCCGACATAATGTATTTTTTGCTGAATCTTTTTACCTTCGGTACTGAATTCCGATAAAAAATATGAATATGAAAATCCTGTTTTTGCTATTATGTTTTTGTTGATATTTTTCTTAATGCGTATGCCGAAATTCAAAGGATGTTTATGTTTCATATCAATTTTATCATCTGTTTTCAAACTTTCGGGCGATACAGTCGGAGTTGCCGACATAATTGGCATGTCTGCTATTGAAGATTGTGCATTATGTGAATTTTTATTTGCGAAATCACGTACTATAGAATTGCTGCCTATGCTATTTCCGGATTCAAATGCAAATGTCCATGTATTTTTATTCTGTTCTTTTGGGGTTTCTGTTTCAAACTGATTCCACCATTCATCATTCGTGTTAATTTGTTTGATTTCCTGCTTGTTTTCCTCTATTGATTTTTGTTTATCTGTCGAATATGACGATTCGGTTTGTTTTGTTATTGCAACTTTTGCAATAGTTCTTTCGACTTCATTCACAGATTTATCGGTTAAAATATCAATAAAGTTAAGAGTAAATTTATTGTAGTCAATTTTTTCTATTTTATCAACCGACCTGTTGATGCTTTCATCTGATTTTGTTTGTATTAATTCATTATTTTTATCATTGTTTGAATTATATGCAATTTTGACATTATTGTCTGTATTTTCGCTTACAGGCTTGTTTGTCTGTGTATTCTGTTCTATATTTGCAATATGATTATTGCTATTATTTTCTGTTATTGTATCACTTTTTCCCTTTTTTATGTCTGTTTGACTTATTGTAATATCAGGAATATCAATATTATCAGGTTTTATCAAAAACATTACAAGCAGTAGAGCAACAGCAATTCCTGTTGTACCGTAAAAATAAAATAAAGGAATGATTTTACGCTGACGTTTCTTTTGAATACGTTCACGTATAATCTCCCAATCCGATTCAAATATTTCGGATTCGTGATTATACAGTTTTTCGTGAAATAAATCTTTTAATTTATCATTACTCATATTTCCACATTGTTTATTTATATCTTGATTCTATTTTTTTCTGTAGTAAAATTCTTGCTTTGAAATAATTAGACCTTACCGCAGAAGGTTTAATTCCAAGTATTACTGCCACTTCATCATGAGAATAACCTTCGATTGCATGAAGATTAAAAACGCTACGAAACGACATTGGCAATTCCTTTACTAAATTCATCAATTCGCCAACTCCAATTTGACTGTCGGTATCTGATATTGAACTGTCAACAAGTTGTAATTCATCATTATTACTGTTAATACTTTGGAACGTCATTTTCTTTACTTTCCGTAAATTTTCAAGACAGAGATTTACAAACATTTTACGTATCCATCCTTCGAGCGATCCTTTTCGGTCAAACATTCCTATTTTATCAAACAGTTTTACAAATCCGTCATGCATGGTATCTCTTGCTTCATCTTCATCACACATATATCTCACACACACACTTAGCATTTTTTTTGCATAGCGTTCGTACAACTCTCGCTGGGCATTAATGTCTTTATTTATACAGCCTTCTACCAAGTGTTGTTCTTCAGTCATATCGTTGTAAACAAAAATAATTTTACACTCAGCATTTATTGTAAGATGATTTTTTTAGTTAAAATGATGCAAAATATATCTATTTTTTAATATAATTTAACCATTCTCCTATAATTTGCCAATATTTACGATGAAAATTTTCACCTTTTTCATCTGAATATAATGATAAAAAACTTTGATTATCGCTGTCGTCATGTTTCAATTTGATTGTAAAATCTTTGTTATACAAACTTGTATGCTCGGGATGAAACTGAGTTCCTGCAACATGTTTGTATTTTTGATGAACAATTGCTTCAATAATTTTCCCATCCGGCGAAACTGCTGCAACATCAATATCTTTACCTGTTTTTTTTACTGCCTGATGATGCGAGCTTAAAACATAAGGTTCGGTTTTGCCGATAATTTCAGAAAAAATATTTTCTCCTTGCGGCTTGATTTTGTGAAAATTATAACCTGTAAGTTCATCATCATAATCAAAATACGAATTATAGTTTTTGTGCTGTGCATTCGGCGTATTCAGTACATCTTCCGCTGTTGCGATATTATAAACTTCCATTGGAATATCCTGAATCATTGTTCCGCCTGTTGCACAGTTCATTGTTTGCATGCCGAGACAGAAACCTATAACCGTATAATTCGGATTTTGTTCAAGTAATGCGACATGATTTTCATTTTGACTTCCGCCAAGCAAATGAAACAAAAACGACAGTTCAAAAAAATGACGATACGGATCGGTAATTCCTGACATCAAATGCGTTTTTTCTCCAAAACATTCTGCCGGAATATCAGGACCGCCAAAGAAAAAAATACCTTCGGTTTGTTCAAATATTTCCTTAAAAATATTGCTGCAACCGTTTTGTTCATATATGTTTTTTGCCGACAGTTCGTTTTCGCATTTCACGAGTTTCATCATCAAATTATTTTCGTCTATATATTTTTGACTGCGTTCAAAATCATAATTTTGCCGTACATGATAAATGCCTATCATTCCAAAACTGTCAACATTGGGAAGTATGTTATTATCAACCAAATATCTGAATGTTTTGATATTTGCAACCGTAGGGTTGACAATGGCAACATTGTATTGAGGCAACTGTTTTTCATGCTTTTCATCGTTTTTTTGCGGTTGCGAGCATGATATAATTGCAAATATAAATACAAACAGCGATAATATTTTTTTCATAATCAGTTATTTTTTATGATGATATTTTATTTGTCGGAACCTTCAAATGTTGCGATTTCTTTTCCCATTTGATTAAAAACAAGCTTGTTACCTATAACAATACAGGCATCTACACGTGTAAGAACGGATGAAAATAAATTTTCGGGATTTTTATATAAACATGCTTTTTGAGTAGAAACAATGTTCTCTAATTTAAGAATATCTCCCGAAAGATAATATGACCCGCCAAAGTTATTGCAGCCTAATGAACCAGATATTTTGTCATCATCACTGAAAATGATATATGCAGGATTTTCAGGATGCATTTCAACTTCTTTACCATCAATGTTTTTCAAAATCCATTTGGTATTTTCAAAACTCATATCCTGTGTATTGTTTGAATTTTCGTGTTTTACATCTTTTTGCAGATTTTCTGTAGAATTTACGTTTGACTGTAAATCATTATCAGAATTTTTTTTCTTTTGAGAACTGCAAGCGGCTAATACACAAGCCGAAACCGTAATAATAAACCAATACTTTTTCATTTTTTATAGTTTTTCATTTTTTATTAATAATTTTGTCAAAAATTTGTGTCCAATGATAATCAAACAAGCCGATTTTATATGCAGCAGCAGCAAAGTAGAACAGTGTCCGCAGAACAAATTACCGGAATATGCGTTTATTGGACGCTCAAATGTAGGAAAATCTTCGCTAATAAACATGCTTACGGGCAAAAAAAAATTAGCCAAAGTTTCTTCTACACCCGGTAAAACACGGTTAATCAATCATTTCATTATAAATAATTCGTGGTATCTTGTTGATTTACCCGGATACGGATACGCAAAAGCCTCAAAAAACGACAGAAGCGGTTTTTCAAAAATAATTATTGATTATATCGAACGCAGAGAAGAAATGACTTTGCTGTTTGTGTTAATTGACAGCAGACTTGAACCACAAAAAATTGATATTGCCTTTATAAATTTTCTCGGTGAATATGAAATTCCTTTTGCAATAATTTTTACAAAAACAGATAAAACAGGCAGTGAAAAATTAAACAAAAACATCGAAGCATACAAGCAATTATTGTTTGAATCTTGGGAAGAATTACCGAATATGTTTTATACTTCATCCAAAACACAAGCAGGCAAGGATGAAATTCTCACTTACATTGATAATGTAAACGGTTCATTAAACTAATATTTGAAATATTTTCAGTTGCATTGTCGCCATAATGCTAAACAGCAGAAAATAAAGGAAACAGACAGCGAAATTTATTACGCTTTATAATTGTGAAATCACGACACAGACAAGGTAATAAATATAATTCCATTTTCATTAAGCAATTATGCTTCTTATGAAAATCATTTATAAATGCGTTTTTTCGTCATTGCCAATCCGTTAATGTAAAGCAATCGAAACGAAATATTTTAATATAGTCTATTTCTCAAAGAATTCCGTTTTTTCTGTTTATTGCAGCATAAGTTATTTAATATGAAGCAACTGTTTATCTCTTTTATTTTTTGAAGGTAATCTGCCGCTTTTTTTCAAAGCGTTATTAAGCAAATAAAGTATTTGCCCGTTAACGCTGCGAAATTCATCACTTGCCCATTTTTCAATGGCATTCATTGTGTCAATATCTATGCGTAATACAAAACTCTTATTTTTATTTTCCTTTTCTTTCGCCATGAATTAAAATTAAACTTTCTTCCAATTATACACTGTCATTCGTTGAATTTTCCGAGCTTTTTCAATATTTCCGTTAATTCTTCGGATTTATGCGTTCCTATCAGCAGTTTTGAACCGTCTGTAAATTCAATCTGCAATCCCTTATTTCCCGATATGGACATAACTTCGCTGTTTTGTTTGCTAAACAATTTTTTGCTGTTTAAACAATATCGTATCCGTGTAATAAAAGAAAGCCTGAACTTAAACGTGTTTCGGCAACCCCAGCCTCCATATTCCACTAACGGACGATATTTTCTGATATATGCTTTTTGTATTTCATCCCATGTAAAATATTGATATTTTCTGTTAAAAGGAAACATTTTTACATAAATGCCTTCGCTATTGATGACAGTTTTCATCGAAATGCAACATACAAAAACAATAATCAGCAAGGCAACGGCGCTCCATACAACAATTTCCAAAAACGAAAATTCTGCAGTCGTGTCGTATTTATATTTGAACATAAAAATCAAAACAACGGCAAATACCAAAAACGGAATAATTATTTTATTGCGCTGCACTTCGTAAAAAGCATCATTATTTTTTTTGTATCTGTGATTCATTGTGGTATTTGTTAGCCATTATTTGTTTGATAGTTGTATGGAAAAACTACATTAATTATAAAGGGTGCCGGTATTTACAATCGGTTGAGTACGTTCGTCGCTGCAAAGCACAACAAGAAGATTTGAAACCATAGCGGCTTTCTTTTCGTCATCAAGTTCGATAATTTCTTCTTCCGACAGTTTTGCAAGTGCATGTTTTACCATTCCTACTGCTCCGTCAACAATTTTTTCGCGCGCGCTTATTATTGCATCAGCCTGCTGACGCCGCAACATTACGGCTGCAATTTCAGGAGCGTAGGCAAGATAATTTACGCGAGCTTCCAAAACTTCAATTCCTGCTATTGCCAAACGTTCATCCAACTGTTTTTCCAGAATGTCGTTTATTTCTTCGCCGCCCGAACGCAAAGTGAGTTTTTCATCTTCATTGTCGGTATTGTCGTAAGCAAACGTTCCTGCGACATAACGCAAAGCCGCATCGCTTTGTACCTTAACAAAATGCTCGTAGGCTTTCATTTTTGAATTTAGTTTGTTGTGAAAACCGGAACTTGTAATTATTGGCATTGACGTATTGTCAATATCGAATGATGCTCTGTATGTGTCGGTAACTCTCCACACCAGCATCTGACCAATCATAATCGGATTTCCGTTTTTGTCATTTACCTTTATCGGCTCGGCATCAAGATTACGGGCGCGCAAAGTGAGTTTTTTTCTTGTATAAAAAGGATTTACCCAAAAGAAACCGTTTTCTTTGACAGTGCCTTCATATTTGCCGAAAAAAACTAAAACCTGCGCTTCGTTTGGTTCTATGCGAATAAATCCGCAATAAAAAATAATGTTGATAATAAACAGAATAATATCTGCTATAATTAACACCGCAAGCAGCGGCGATGAAAGATTGGCGCCGACAATCCATAAGAACGCCACAACAATGGCTGCCAGAAATATAAGATTGAATATCAACATTCCTATTCCAGACAGTTTTACTTTTTCAAAATTTTCTTCCTGTTTTTTCATGATATTGAAATTTAAAATTAAAATGATATTAAAATAATATCACAAAGGTAAACATTTTTTTTAACTTCCAAAAAAAAATATGATTTTTTTCATTATATTTACAAATACAATTTCTGTTTTTGAAAAAATAATTGTATGACTGCGTTTTTGTTTTATTGACACAAACCCTTTCAAATCACACCTATATACATTTTGCCATTAAAAATATTTTTTAAAATCATATTTTATTTATATCTTCGCACTGTAAAATCGTCATAACACAAAATGGACACATCGGTACTCGTAATCTATACAGGCGGAACAATAGGAATGAAACGACACTCAACAACAGGAGCGCTTGTTCCATTTGATTTTAGCGAGATAGAAAAAGAAGTTCCGGAACTGAAAAAGTTCAAATACAAACTTGATACACATTCATTTCAAAATCCTGTGGATTCTTCTGATATTAAGCCCGAATTTTGGGCAAATACGGCAAAAATTATAAAAGACAGTTATGATTTGTATGATGGATTTGTAATTTTACACGGAACTGATACAATGTCGTATTCGGCATCCGCATTGAGTTTTATGCTGGAAAATTTAAGTAAACCCGTAATTTTTACAGGTTCTCAATTACCAATAGATTCATTGCGTACAGACGGAAAGGAAAATATTTTGTCGGCAATAGAAATTGCAGCATCTCAACACAATGGAAAGCCTGTGGTTCCCGAAGTATGCATATTTTTTGAAGATAAACTGTTTAGAGGAAATCGGACAACAAAACACAGCGCCGAAAATTTTAATGCTTTCAGGTCGTATAATTATCCTGCGCTCGCAGAATCGGGTGTGGAAATTAAGTATAATTTATCTGCAATAGCAAAACCAAAATCAGGCAAAATATTAAAAATTCACACCGAAATGGATACTGCTGTTATAGGATTAAAAATTTTTCCGGGAATAGATTGTGATTTTATTGATAATATATTGAATATAAAAGGATTAAAAGGAGTTATAATTGAAACATTCGGCTCCGGAAATACGCCTACAACCGAAAAATTTTTATCTAAATTCAGGACGGCAATTGATAAAGGTTTGATAGTACTAAACATTAGTCAATGTCAAGTAGGAAGCGTAGAGATGGAACGTTATGAAACAGGAATTTTATTCAAAAATACAGGCGTAATATGTGGAAAAGATATGACATTTGAAGCGGCAATAACAAAATTATCGTTTTTATTAGCTAATAATAAGACGATTACAGAAGTTAAAGAGAACTTGCAAAAATCATTACGAGGAGAAATTTCTTAATATTTTGTTGTTATAATAATTTTTTTTTGTAATTTGGCAGCTTCAAATTGAACATAAAAATAGAAAAAGTAAATTTTAAAAATATTTGAACTTAATAAAAAATAAAAAAATTAAAAAAAATTAAATTTAAAGAGCCATGAAAAAACTATTTATGTTTTTAGCAGCAACAGGAACGACCCTTGCTGCAAATTTAGCAATCGCAGAAGAAACAGTAGAAGCTACAGTTCCTTTGCATCAAACACTCAAGAAAAACTTTATTGATGGTGGTCCTCTGTTTATGACGCCGATTATTCTGTGTCTTATTCTTGGATTAGCATTTGTAATTGAAAGGATTATTTACCTGAACCTTGCAGATGTTAATACAAAAAAACTTGTTGATGATGTTGAAACAGCGCTGGCAAAAGGCGGCATTGAAGCAGCAAAAGATTTGTGCCGCAATACACGCGGACCTGTTGCAAGTATTTTTTATCAAGGTCTTGACCGTGCAGGTGAAGGTGTTGAAATGGTAGAAAAAGCCGTTGTTAATTATGGCGGAGTACAAATGGGTAAACTTGAAAGCAACCTTTCATGGATTGCGTTGTTTATTGCAATATCGCCTTCGTTAGGGTTCTTGGGAACAGTTATCGGCATGGTGGTGGCTTTCGACGCTATTGAAACTGCAGGACAGATTTCTCCGAGCGTTGTAGCATCAGGTATGAAAGTTGCTCTTATTACAACTGTTGCAGGTCTTATTGTAGCTATTGTTCTCCAACTTTTCTACAACTACATTCTTGCAAAAATTGATTCCATTGTTAATAAAATGGAAGATGCTTCAATTAGTCTTGTTGATTTGGTTATAAAAAATAAATAAATCATGTCGAGAAAAACATTAAACATAGTAACAATAATCCTGTTTATCGTTTCTATTATTGTGGGCATATTTACATTTGCCAATGCAACTGCAATACAAAACGGAGAATCGGGATTAGTAAATCCGTTGTTTTACTGGACAAGTTTATTACTCATTATTACAGTGATATTGGCATTATTAATGCCGCTTCCTTCAATACTGAAAAATCCGAAAGCAATAAAACGAACACTGTTTATTATTGTGGGAATTGCCGTTGCTTTTGGGCTGGTTTATGTTTTATCCCAAGGTAAACCCGATGGGGAAGCAATAATGAGTACTTTGACTCCGATACAACAGAATGAATATACGGACAATTCCGTTATTGCAAATATGAACATAATTGCAGTTGAAATTGCTTTGCTGCTCGCAGTTGTAGCAGTTTTGGCATCCGCAGTTAAAGGTTTTGTAAAGAAATAATTTTTGTAAAAAGCAAACAGATATGGCAAGAAAAAAGAAAGAAATGCCCGAACTGAACGGAGCCGGTATGTCCGACATATCGTTTCTTTTGCTTTGCTTCTTTTTGATGACATCCAGCATGGATGAGAGTATGGGTATAAGCCGTCAGTTGCCGCCGATACCACCGGAAGACCAACAGATACAGATTGACATCAAGCAACACAATGTGTTGCAGGTATTGGTTGACGGGCAAGACAGACTCTCTGTAAACCAAAGGCAAATGGATATAAAGGATTTGAAGGATGCGACTAAGGAATTTATCCTGAACCCGACAAATGACCAGACAAAATCAAGCAAAAAGGAAGAAGATATACCGGGCGTAGGAAATGTTATGATATCGGAGGCAGTGATTTCGTTGCAAAATGTGCGCAGTACAAGTTATGAAGTATATTTACAGGTACAAAACCAACTTACTGCGGCATATAACGAGTTGCGTAATGAAGAATCCGTAGCAAGATTCGGAAGAAAATTTGCTGACTTGGATGAAATTCAACGCGAAGCAATTACAAAAATTTACAGGCAAAGAATATCGGAATCACCTCCGAAAGACACACGTAAAAAGAAATAGGAGATAATACAATGGCAAAATTTACAGGAAAAAAAGGAAAAAAACTTGCAGGTTTTAGCACCGCTTCAATGGGCGATATTGTATTTATTCTGTTATTCTTTTTTATGGTAACTACTACAATGCGCGAAACGGAAGTAAAAGTAAGAACCGATGTTCCAAAAGCATCGGAAGTTACCAAACTTGAACGTAAAGATCTTACCGTTTATATTAATATAGGACCTCCTATTGCGTCCGAACAGGCAAGATACGGTACGGATGCGTGTATTCAGCTAAACGATTCGTTTAAAACAGTTGACGATATTCGTAACTTTATAGCATCATTCCGTGAAGGTTTGGCGGAAGCAGACCGTCCGTACATGACAACTGCCCTTAAAATAGACAAGGAAACAAGAATGGGCATAGTGTCTGATGTGAAAGAAGAATTGAGGCGATGTCAGGCGTTAAAAATTATGTACAATGCTATCAAAGCCGAATAATAATATCAAATAAAGAAAAAGGGGTGCTTTTATGCACCTCTTTTCTTTTTAATTTATAAAAATAAAAATGAAAAAAATTTTATCCACAGTTTTATGCATTGTAGTGCTTTTCAGTGCATGTTCTGTACAAAACAGTAAAAAAGCCAAATACATTTTTCTTTTCGTAGGCGATGGAATGGGAATTGCTCACGTTACGCTTACGGAAGCATATTTGGCAGATAAAGCAGGAGAAATAGGAAGCGAATATTTATCGTTTTCAAAATTTCCATACACGGGATTTGTAACAACATATTCGGCAAGCCATTTTACAACATGTTCATCCGCATCGGGAACAGCATTTTCAACAGGATATAAAACAAAAAATCACATGCTTGGAATAGCTCCGGATTCAATTACAAAATTAAAAAGCGTTACGTATAAACTTAAAGAAAACGGATTGAAAATAGGAGTAAGTTCAAACGCAGGAATAAATCATGCAACACCGGCTTCATTCTACGCAAGCAACATCAGCCGCACGGCTTATTATGACATAGGTCTTCAACTTTGGCAAAGCGGATTTGATTTCTTCGGAGGCGGAAGTTTTATACAGGATAAAGGTAAAACCAAAGACCTGCAATCATTGGAAGAAATAACAAAAAATAATGGTTATACGGTTACGCGCGGAATAAAAGAAATAAGTGATGTTTCTGAAAACACAAGCATAGATAAAGTTGTCGCCTTTTTTAATGAAAGTGATGATGTACAAAACTTATCGTATGCAATCAACAGGAAACCGGGTGAAGCCAAACTTTCGGACATTATAGAAGCCGAAATAAAATTCCTTAAAGCAAGAGAAAATAAAGGATTTTTTATAATGGCAGAAGGAGGAATTATTGACTGGTGCGCACATGACAACGATGCGGCAGGAGTTGTTAAGGAAGTTATTGATTTGTCGGAAGCAGTGCAGATTGCCGTTGATTTTTACAATAAATATCCTGACGAAACGCTTATACTTGTTACTGCCGACCATGAAACAGGAGGTTTAATATTGAGAAACAGTAACGGTTATGCAAGTTTTGACGGACAAGCAGGCTCGGTAGGAACATTAGGAGAAAACGGCAAGGAAATTTGCGATTCGATAAACAAGGAAGCAGGAGTTCGTTTTGGCACAAAAGGACACACGGGAATCGTTGTACCGATGTATGCAATTGGAGCAGGAGCAGAATTATTTACAGGCAAATTCGATAATACAGACATTCCACGCAAAATAATGCAAGCAGCAGGATTTGAATTTTAAATCGGTTGTTTTATCTAAATATAAAAACGGTTGGCTTTGTTTTTGTCCATCCGTTTTTTGTTTTCTTTCTCTGTGTTAACTGATTTATTATTAACTTTGCAAATTATTTGTAAAACAAAATATTTAAATAAAATGAACAAAAAAGTAGTATTAATTATCCTCGATGGATGGGGAATAGGAAAAAACGACTCAACAAACGCCATTTTCACACAGGGCGAACCATATATTGACCTGCTTAAAAAAAAATATAAAAATTCACAGCTTGCCGCCTGCGGAATTGATGTCGGATTGCCGGAAGGGCAAATGGGAAATTCGGAAGTCGGTCATTTGAATATTGGCGCAGGACGAATTGTTTATCAGGATTTGGTAAAAATCAATCTGGCTTGCGCCGACAATTCTATAATGCGGAATACGGAAATAATAAATGCCTTTTCGTATGCGCAAAAAACAGGAAAATCAGTGCATTTTTTGGGTTTGGTCTCGGATGGCGGTGTTCACAGTTCGCTTGAACATCTGTTTAAACTTTGCGACATATCACAGGAATACAATATCAAAAATTCTTTTGTTCACTGCTTCATGGACGGCAGAGATACAGACCCGCACAGCGGTAAAAATTTTATTGTTGAACTTTTAAATCATACCAAAAATACAAATGTAAATATTGCAAGCATCACCGGTCGCTACTATGCAATGGACAGAGATAAACGCTGGGAACGAATAAAGGAAGCATACAATCTGCTTGTAAACGGAAAAGGTAAAGAGTTTACCGATATGGAAGCAGCAATGCAGCAGTCGTATGATGATGGCATTACAGACGAGTTTGTGAAGCCGATAGTAAACACATGCGTTGACGGGCGCATCAAAGAAGGAGATGTTGTTATATTTTTCAATTTCCGCAATGACAGAGCCAAAGAGCTTACGTTTGTTCTTACTCAGCAAAATATGCCCGAATATGGAATGTCAACCATTAAAAATCTTCAATATTACTGCATGACGCCTTATGATGCATCATTCAAAGGTTTGCATGTTATATTCGACAAGGAAAATGTAACAAATACGCTTGCCGAATATTTCCGCTCAAAAAAAATCAAACAGTTACACATAGCCGAAACCGAAAAATATGCTCACGTAACATTCTTTTTCAACGGAGGACGTGAAATGCCTTTCGATGGCGAAGACCGTATTCTCATTAATTCGCCAAAAGTTGCAACCTACGACCTCAAACCTGAAATGAGTGCGTATGAAGTGAGAGATGCTTTGGTTGAACAAATCAAAGCCAACAAATACGAATTTATTGTCGTAAATTTTGCCAACGGCGATATGGTTGGACATACAGGCATTTACGAGGCAATTCAAAAAGCGGTTTTTGCTGTCGATAACTGCGTAAAAGATGTTGTTGAAACGGCAAAGCAAAA
The DNA here is from genome assembly GCA_031255755.1 of Prevotellaceae bacterium. GTDB lineage: Bacteria > Bacteroidota > Bacteroidia > Bacteroidales > UBA932 > JAIRKV01. The sequence goes on from JAIRRX010000015.1 coordinate 33,954, forward strand.
TGATTATGAAATAATAATAATCGCCGACCACGGCAATGCAGACAATGCGGTAAACGCCGACGGCACGCCGAATACCGCACATTCGCTTAATCCTGTTCCGTTCATAGTTGTGAGCGACAGAATAACCGAAATAAAATCAGGAAGGCTTGCCGATGTTGCGCCATCTGTGCTTACGCTTATGGGGCTTGAAATCCCAAAGGAAATGAAAGGCGAAAGTTTGATAAAACTGTGATGAAAAAACATAAATTGATAAATTCACAAAACTGTGATAATAGATATTGATGATAAATTGTTGAGTTCGGATTTGTTTACCGAATGTTTTTGTTGCGATTATGAAAGTTGTGGCGGAATTTGCTGTGTTTACGGCGACAGCGGAGCGCCTTTGGAAGAAAAGGAAACAGAAATTATCAAACAAAATATTGCTGAAATTTTACCCTATATGAAGCCCGAAGGAAGACAAACTGTTGAAAAAAACGGCGTTGGCGTGCTTGACGCAGATGGCGATCTGGTAACTCCGCTTATAAACGGAGAAGAATGTGCCTATTCGTTTTACGACGAAAATGCAAACTGTTTTTGCAGCATCGAACGCGCATATATAGACAAAAAAATAAATTTCAGAAAGCCCGTTTCGTGTCATTTGTATCCTGTGCGCGTCAAAAATGCCAACGGAACTGCCATGCTGAATTATGACAGATGGAGTATTTGTCAGTGCGCTCGCGATAAAGGCGAAAATGAAAAAATTTATGTTTATCAATTTTTGAAAGATGCTATAATAAGATGTTTCGGAAATGAATTTTACGCTAAACTTGAAAATATTGACAAATTAATTAAAACAACAAAAAATATTGAATAAATGAAACAGGAAAATAATTACAGTGAAGTCGATGCTGCTATTTTTGTTCACAGTTACATCTCTCCGCAAATGCAGCAAAAATATAATATTGAGCAAACAGAATATTTGCTTGATATGGTGTATGAATATTATGATACGATTGATGAAATTGAAGAGAATATCGGTGTTAATATTATGAAAATGACTTCCTTCATTAATCAAAATATCGACATAAGCATTTGCAGCCCGATTAGACACAGAGAAACAGGAATGCTTTTGGACGCAGATAATGCATACATGGAAAGCATAGGAATACATGAAGAAAATGATTTGACTGATGAAAATATGAGCATTGAAGAGGTCAGTAACGGCGTTTATGCATTACTGCCGCAAAAAATGAAAGACAGATATGAAATCGATGATATTTTTACTGTCATTTGTGTAGAGTACGCTTATCTTATGGAAAGTGAATTTGAAGGTGAGATGTACGAATATATTCAGCAACACGCCGCCGATAATGGCGTAAAAATATCAATTATCGACATACAAAACATTTTAAATGCCGAATTATATTTTTTAGATGGTTATGATCTTGAAGATGAAGACGAATATTTTAGTAACGACTTTAGCTTCCGCGAATAAATTTTAGGCGTCCCCAACGAAAAAGGGAAGTTCCCCAAAAACAAACCGTCATTGCGAGGCGGAACAAAACAACAGCCCGTCATTGCGAGGGCAAAGCCCGAAGCAACCCAAAGGCAGCACGTCATTGCGAACCGCGAAGCGGTGAAGCAACCCAAAGGCAGAACGTCATTGCGAACCGCGAAGCGGTGAAGCAACCGAAGCGCAGCGGAGTTCGGCGTTAGCCAATCCAGAAAACCGTCATTGCGAGGCGAAACGCCGAAGCAATGACGCACTGCAACATTATAAATATTTTCCGCGTTGACAATGAT
>JAIRRX010000049.1 GCA_031255755.1 Prevotellaceae bacterium
TGTATTTTTAATAACAATTAAATATTAAATAAAATGCCAAAGATGAAGACTAATTCCGGTGCGAAAAAAAGATTTGATGTTACCGGAACAGGAAAAATTAAAAGAAAACACGCTTACAAGAGTCATATTTTAACTAAAAAAACGACTAAACGTAAACGTAATTTGACGTATTCTGCACTCGTAAATTCAGCAGACGAAAAACGCATGAAATTACTTTTGGTAGAGTAAATACTGTTGAAAATCTTTTAATTAAAATAATTATTTGTTTAACCTGAATGCAAGGTAGATAAGATTCAAATAAAGAACACCTGCATTCGAAAAATTTTAAAATTATGCCAAGATCAGTAAATGCAGTAGCATCAAGAGCTCGAAGAAAAAAATTGCTGAAATTAACCAGAGGTAATTTTCTGGCAAGAGCAAATGTTTGGACAGTAGCAAAAAACACCTACGAAAAAGGTTTAACTTATGCTTATCGCGACAGAAAAGCAAAAAAAAGAACATTTCGCGGGTTATGGATTCAGCGTATCAATGCCGGAGTACGCCAGTATGGTTTGACGTATTCGGAATTTATGGGCAAAATCGCAGCCAAAAATATCGAATTAAACCGTAAGGTTTTAGCCGATTTGGCAATGAATCACCCTAAAGCGTTTGAGGCTATTGTAAACGCAGTGAAATAATCATTTTTTGATATAATTTCAACAGAAAAGACGCAAAAAGCGTCTTTTTTGTTTTGTATTATACTTTACGCTGTATGAATTTGTGAATATTTTTGTACTTAAAATTATATACAGGATGTAAAAAAATATATTATCTTTGTACTAATTATAAAAATAATAATAAATAAAAATTATGAAACATCAGTTCTCACAAAAATTCATTGCGGCAATATGCTGTATTTTTTCGATACTTTCAATTGTAAGTTGTAAACATGATACAACCGATAACAAACAAAAGAAACAGGAATTGCCGAGCGTTTACGTTTTTTCTAATGAAAAAATATTACCTGTAACAAGTGTAAAAAATCAGTCAAAATCGGGAACATGCTGGAGTTTTGCAACAATTTCATTTTTGGAATCCGAATTATTGCGCGAAGGCAAAGGCGAATATGATTTATCCGAAATGTTTCCCGTTTACTATTCCTATCTTTCAAAAGCAGTAAAAAAAGTTCGCAGACATGGAAATTCGGCGGCAAGTCAAGGTGGGCAGGCTCACGATGTTATGAATGTAATACGTGATTATGGTATTGTTCCTGAATCAGTTTACAGCGGAATTCCCAAAGGAGACAGCATTCATAATCACAGTAAACTGTCAAATGACTTGAAAGAATATCTGCAAGCAATTTTGCAAGAAAAAACAATACCCGAAAATATGCTTGATGGTTATAGACAATATCTTGATGCACATTTGGGTATTCCTCCGCAAACTTTTGAATACAACGGACAAAGGTACACTCCTGCGGAATTTGCCAAATCGCTTATAGATGTTGACAATTATGTAGAATTGACATCGTATCTGTGTTATCCGTTCTATAAAAAAATAATTCTTGAAATTCCCGACAACTGGTCAAACGATTTGTATTATAATCTTCCGATAGACGAATTTATGAGTGTTATTGACAATGCGCTGGAAAACGGCTACACGGTAGTTTGGGATGGAGATGTAAGCGAAAAAGGATTTTCGCATAAAAATTGTGTTGCTATTGCGCCTGTTGAAACTGTTGAAAATCTGTTTTCTGAAATGCGTGAAGAATACAGTGTTGATGATGATTTACGTCAAAAAACATTCGACAGTTATGAAACTACGGATGACCATTTAATGCATCTTGTCGGCACTTCTACCGATGCTAACAATAAGAAATATTATGTTATAAAAAACAGTTGGGGAACAAATCGCAATTCTTGTGATGGATTTTTGAATATGTCCGAAGCATTTGTGCGTTTAAAAACTGTTGCAATAATGGTAAATAAAAAAGCAATACCTGAAAATATCGCAGAAAAATTAGGTATCAAAACACAATAAATTTACATAAATAACAGTATAATAATGACAAGAAAATCTGATTTTCTGGTTATAGGTTCGGGAATTGCAGGTTTGAGTTTTGCACTTAAAGCGGCAAAGTTTGGAAAAGTTATATTGTTGTGTAAAACTACACTCAATGAAACAAATACATCCTTTGCACAAGGCGGAATAGCATCTGTAACTTATGCGCCCGACAGTTTGGATAAGCATATTTCCGATACATTGATTGCAGGAGCTGGACATTGCAATCATTCTGCTGTTGAAAAAGTTATTGAAGAAGCGCCAAAACAAATCAACGAACTTATTAACTGGGGTGTAAGTTTTGATAAAAACGCAGATGGAAAATTCGACCTGCATCGTGAAGGCGGTCATTGTGAACATCGTATTTTGCACCATAAAGATAATACTGGATTTGAAATACAGCAAAGTTTGATACGCCGTGCAAAAGAAGAACCTAACATCGAAATTCTTGAATATCATTTTGCCGTTGATATAATAACACAACATCATTTGGGCAAAATAGTAACTCATCATACGCCAAACATAGAATGTTACGGCGCATACGTTATCAATGAAACTGAAAATACTATTCATACGTTTTTATCAAAAATAACTCTGCTTTCGACAGGCGGCATAGGCAATGTTTATCTTACAACTACCAATCCGGATATTTCCACAGGCGATGGTATTGCAATGGCTCATCGTGCGCGTGCAATCATTGAAGATATGGAATTTGTACAATTTCATCCTACTGCGTTGTACAATCCCGGCGAACGTCCGTCATTTCTTATTACGGAAGCGATGCGTGGTTACGGAGCGGTTTTACGAACTCAGGATGGTAACGAATTTATGCAAAAATATGATGACCGATGTTCGCTCGCTCCGCGAGATATTGTTTCACGAGCAATTGACAACGAGATGAAAATACGTGGCGAATATTTTGTGTATTTAGATGTTACTCATAAAGATGCAGAAGAAACAAAAAAACATTTTCCAAATATTTACAAAAAATGCAAGGAACTGGGCATAGATATAACGAAAGATTATATTCCTGTTTCGCCTACAGAACATTATCTTTGTGGAGGAATAAAAGTAGATTTGAACGCACGAACATCAATAAATCGTTTGTATGCAGCAGGCGAATGTTCGTGTACGGGTTTGCACGGAGGAAACCGTTTAGCATCTAACTCGTTGATAGAAGCTATTGTGTATGCGGATGCCGCCGTAAATGATGCCAAAAACATTTTATCGACATTGCAATATAAAAAAGGTATTCCCGATTGGAACGATGAAGGAACTTCGCTCAATGAAGAAATGATATTGATAACACAAACTTTCAAAGAAGTTGAACAAATAATGAGTACATACGTAGGAATTGTTCGTTCCGACCTGCGATTGACGCGGGCAATGAGACGACTTGAAATACTTTTTCGTGAAACAGAAGAACTATTTGACAAATCAATAGTTTCACGTAAAATATGCGAATTAAGGAATGTCATAAGCGTGTCGTATCTTATAATAAAACATGCAATGCAACGCAAAGAAAGCTTGGGTTTGCATTATACAATAGATTATCCTAAAAAATAGCGTTTTATCGTTTCTTGTTGAAATGAAATGTGAGGAATTGGAAATAGAAATAATCGGATGTTTTTTGAAGTTCAGTTAGAAAATTATCATTTATTCTAATTCAGAAAGGAAAATCATAAGTTTTTCTATTTTACCTGTTATAACTGCCGATTTACATGTAAAATTATTAAATATAAATGAAAAGCACAAATCTTGTCCTGCTTTTGTTGTAACATATCCGCTATATGAACGCACTCCTGACAACGAACCGCTTTTTGCTTTTACATTTCCTTCTGCTGCCGTTTTTTTTAGCATGTTTTTCATTGTACCATCAACTCCTGCTATCGGAAATGATAAAACAAAATCTTCATATACATCGCTGTTGTACATTGCCGAAAGATATTTGCATAAAAATTCTGTTGTTACAAAATTATGCCGTGATAAACCGCTACCGTCCGACTGTTGAAAACCATTGGTTGCAATGTTCATGTCTTGAAGTTTATTTGCAACTAATTTTCGTCCTTCGCTAACAGAACCGTCATTGCCCAATTCCGCTCCTGCCGTTTTCAGGATTGTTTCGGCAAAACTGTTATTACTGCTTTTGTTGGTTTCGTAAATTATTTCGGAATATATAGGAGAACTGTACGTATGAAAATGTGTATGATTTTCGCTTAAAAAATCAGATGTTCGTCTTTCAATAATTTCAATACGGTTTGATGTTGTTATGCCGTTTTGATTTAAATAATTATTGAAATACCAAGCGCATGTATAGGCTGGATTTGGAATAGCCGCAGAAATAGTTTTGCTGTATGAATTTGTCAAAACCTTACCTGATAATATTGCACGAGACGAATATGGCGAACTGTACAGACTTATTCCTGTTTCATTTATGCTATCGGTGGATGTGAGATAGTTTTCCCACGAAATTTCAGGAATATAAGGCTCAACGCTCGCAAGTCTGGGGTTTTCATTAATATTTGAGGTTGGTTCTATAAGCAATTTGCACATATTGTCCATAAACTGAATTCCGCTGACACCTGCTCCGTAATCTGTGCCGATATCATCAAATTCCCATGAACCATGCCTGTTTTCATCATCAAAGAAGCGAGTATCGGCAATAATTTTACCGTTTATATTTTTAATTCCTAAACCTTTGATTGCCTGTGTCCATTTATGAAAAACCGTATCAGGAACAGTGTTTTCGTAAATTGCAGAACCGAGTGACGGGTCGCCTCCTCCTATAATATACATATCGCCATCAAGAGTAGAATCTACGATGTTGCCCGTATATTCAAGTTTCGTTTTAAACGTGTAATCCGCTCCAAGCAATAACAATCCTACTCCTGTTGTTATAATTTTCATGTTGGATGCAGGAAGCAAACCGTACTGGGAATTATGTTCAAACAGAAGTTCTCCGTTTTTTGCATCCGCAACCGAAACACTCCAGACAGCATTGCGCAAGTCATCATCATACTGTTTCATAGTGTCAACATATTTCGTAAATTCGTCAAAACTTGTTGATTTGCTTTGCGAAAATGTATGTAAATGTATTAAAAGAAAAATAAATACAAGAAAACCAGTCTTTTTCATAATTCAGTCCGTTTAATTAAAATTGCTGCAAAGATAAATAAAATAAAATATAAAACTGTTAAAATTATGAAAGTTTTGATATTGCGGATTCAACTGATAAATGCAATTTGAATTAAATGTTTATTTCATGATAACAACTAAAACAGGTTATTTTTTAAACTTTGAATATGGAAATGTTATAGCCAATATAGTTACATTTTTTATTTGAATTTGACTAAAAAACTAATATAATTTAAATTTATTACCATAAATTTTTAATAAAAATAGTTATCTTTGCAATTAATTAATCGTTAGTAAAAAATAATTTTATTAACTGAAAAATATAAATACCAAATAAAGAATATGATACATAACAAATTATTAAATCCGCAAAGCATTGCCATTATTGGCGCATCGAGTGATATTCACAAACCGGGTGGCAAGTTGCTTAAAAACCTGCTCGAAAGCAATTTTAAAGGAAATATCTATCTTGTAAATCCCAAAGAAACGGAAATACAGGGAATTAGATGTTTTGAAAAAGTTGAATATTTGCCTGAAACAGACTGTGCTATATTGGCAATTGCGGCAAAATATTGCGTTGCAACTGTTGATGTGCTTGCGCACGAGAAAAACACAAGAGGATTTATTATTATTTCTGCCGGATTTTCCGAAGAAAACAAGGAGGGAAACGAATTGGAAAACCGTATTGTTGAAACGGTAAACGAAGTCGGTGGAAGCCTTATAGGACCTAACTGTACGGGATTTTTGAATATCAATTATACAGGTGCATTCGACACGCCTGTTCCCGTTTTAAATCCGCAGGGAGTAGATTTTGTTACGGGTTCGGGAGCAACAGCCGTATTTATAAAAGAATACGGTATTTCAAACGGATTATCGTTTAACAGCGTATGGGCTGTAGGTAATTCTGCTCAAATAGGTATCGAAGACGTACTCGAATATTGGGACGAAACGTTTACCGACAAAAGTTCTCGCGTGAAAATGATTTATATGGAAAAAGTCGGCAATCCTCAGAAATTGTTGAAACATGCTTCATCGCTTGTGCGCAAAGGTTGCAAGATTGCTGCGATAAAATCTGGAAATTCAAAAGCGGGAAGTCGCGCCGCATCATCTCACACAGGCGCTTTGGCTACGTCTGATGTTGCCGTTGATGCTCTGTTTCGCAAAGCTGGCATTGTGCGATGTTACAGTCGTGAAGAACTTGCTACTGTTTGCGCAGTATTTATGCATCCTGATGTTAAAGGTAAAAATATTGCTGTGATAACACATGCGGGAGGTCCTGCTGTGATGCTTACAGATGTGCTGTCTAATAACGGATTGGAAATTCCTCAAATAAGCGGAGATGCTGCCGCCGAGTTATTATCGCAGTTGTATGCAGGTTCGTCGGTTGCAAATCCTATTGATTTTTTGGCGACAGGAACAGCCGAACAACTTGGAAAAATAATTGATTGTTGCGAAACAAAATTTGATAATATTGATGCAATGTGCGTGATTTTCGGAAGTCCGGGACTTTTTCCGAATTGGGATGTTTACAGAGTTTTGGATGAAAAAATGAAAACATGTAAAAAACCTATTTTTCCTATTCTACCATCAATCATAAATGTGAAAGATGAGATAAATGATTTTATTTACAATAAAAAACGAATAAATTTCCCCGAAGAATGTGTATTTGGAAATGCTTTGGCAAAGGTTATAAATACACCTGCTCCGCAACCTCAAAATATTGAATTGCCCGAAATAAACATTACCGCAATTCGCACTGTTATTGAAAACAGTACAAACGGATATTTAGGATTGGAAGAAATTCGTTTATTACTTGATGCGGCAGGTATTCAACGCAAACATGAAGTCGAAATTAACAACTGTCAGGATGCGGTAAATTTTGCACGCAAAGCAGGTTATCCTCTTGTGATGAAAGTTGTAGGACCCGTTCACAAATCGGATGTCGGCGGCGTTGTTCTTGACATCAAAGATGAAGAAACCGTTGTTCGTGAATTTAATCGTCTTATAAAAATTCCCGAAACATACGCAGTCGAAATGTACAGGATGCTGTCAGGAACGGAAATATTTGTAGGAGCAAGCCGTGAAGCACATTTCGGTCATTTGGTACTGTGCGGACTTGGCGGTATTTTTATCGAAGTATTGAAAGACATCAGTTCAACGCTATCGCCTGTTGGTATTGACGAAGCGCATGAAATGATTCGGCGTTTGCGTAGCTATAAAATCATACAGGGAATTCGCGGACGAGAACCAGTAAACGAAAAACTGTTTGCCGAAATCATAGCAAAAGTATCGGCTTTGGTACAGGCTGCGCCTGAAATTGCCGAAATGGACTTAAATCCTTTGCTTGGTACGGCTACAAATATTGTTGCGGTTGATGCCCGCATACGAATCGAAAAATAATTATCATATAACAGGATAAAATTATATTGATGAAATTTTTGGAACGCTCAAATACGGAAAAAGCATTTATAATCATAATAATAATTGTTGCCATAGGAATAATTTTGCGTTGGCGAACAATAAAATCAGAAGTTGAACGGTCGTTGAAATATTTCAACAACGACCAAACAGAACAGACGGAAGAAAAATAAAAGTGTATTTAGTATCTGATATTTTTTCAAAAACTTCTGTTGTCGTAATTTTGTAGA
>JAIRRX010000156.1 GCA_031255755.1 Prevotellaceae bacterium
CGCATCAAAAACAAACCATTCGTAAATATTGGTAATTATCAGGTAGCGAAGTTCAAAATTTTTTCCTATTTTCCGTTCCCGTAAATAATACAACACCAATTCTTGAAATGATTTAACATTCAGATTGTTATTACTTACCATTTCCATTCTATTTACAGGACTTTTCGCTTCAATCAGCACACCGACGGAAGAATCGGGAGTTTTGTCATTGTGTATTACCAAATCGGTGTAACCTCTGGTATTGATATAATGTTTATCTTTGTAATATACAGCATTAAGAAAATCCTTAATCAGGTTTTTATGATATTCTTCACTTTCTTTCGGATTAATGCGGTCAAGCAGGTCTATAAATTCCTTCTTGAAAAGGTCAATTTCTTTACGTTCCGGTTTTTGCTTCAAAAAAGCGGGATTCAACGCTTGTTTCGTGGATTTTATATTGGATGACATTTTTTGTTCTGTTTATGATATTTTATTCAAAATTCTATAAATTTATTTATATTACAATACACGAAAACAGCATAATACATTTGTTTGCGAAGAATTATATTCTATACGCATACTGTTATCAATCACTTTTGTTTTTACTTTCATACCTGAATATTTCAACATTTATTTTGTTGATATGCAATGCAAATGTATTGATAATTTTTGAATTTATGTTACAGAATAGAACTTTTTATTTGATTTTAATGCCTTTATAATTTCTTTACTGCATTACAATAACCACTAATCAAACATATTCGTTTGTTTCTATAAGCAACATAAAAACTGTTCAATATTGAATATAAATATGTGATTATAATTTTTAAAATGATTTTTAGAGAATTATTTTAAGTAATGTTTTTTGATATAAAAAAAATTGTTTAACTTTGATTTTAAAAATAATGTATTATGGTTAAAATTAAAATTTTTGTAATATTATGTTTGTTGCTTGGTATTTGCTCTTGCAGCCAAAAGCCCAAAGAACCTGAATTTAATGACTATGTTGAAGCGTTTACTTCGGGAACTGTTTCTGTTGAATCAACAATAAAAGTATATCTTTCTCAATCTGTTGACGATTTTTCACTTGATGATGAAAATGTAATAAATGATTTATTTAAAATCAAACCTCAAATCAAAGGAACTGTACGTTTGCATAATGATAACAGTACGCTTGAATTTATTCCCGACAATGATTTAACTCCTGACACCGAATATACTGTTGTTTTTTACGTATCGAAAGTAATAAAAGCAGCAAAAGACGATAAGAAAAATTTTGAATTTTCGTTTAAAACCATAAAACCATCATTTACATACAGTTCGAGCATTGACATGTCAACTCCAAACGATTACGATTTGTATGCAATTACAGGAACTGTTCGTACAGCCGATAAAACCGACAGCGATAATGTTGAAAAAACATTAGGCATAAACACAAAAAACAAATATAGTACATCCTGGTTTCATGAAGGTAATACACACACATTCAGAATTGACAGTATTCATGCTCAGGAAAAAGATTTTTATGTTTATCTTGAAATAGACGGAAAAAGCATAGGCAGCGACAAGAAAATTAATGATACGGTAAAAATACCGAATACAACTGATTTTGTACTGATTAAAGTCGATGTTGTACAAAGCGGCGAAAATCCCGAAATTGTCTGTACATTTTCACATCCAATTGATACTAAACAATCAATCAAGGGATTAATAACTATTGACGACTGCGCTGATTTAACATACGGAATAAAATCGAATAAAATATACGTTTATCCAAAATGTAATTTGGCGGGAAACCGAAATATGACAATACACAAAGGAATAAGCAACAGCAAAGGTTTGAAGATAACGGAAGATTATATTGAAGAAGTTGAATTTCAGTTGTTGAAACCAGAAATAAAACTTTTAAGTAAAGGCGGTATTTTACCAAATTCAAACGGACTTATCGTGCCGTTTCAAACAGTAATGCTCAAAGCGGTAAACGTAAAAATAATAAAAGTTTATGAAAACAATATCATGCAGTTTTTGCAGGTAAACAATATCACAGGTTCAAATGAACTGAAACGCGCAGGACGACTTATTGCAATGAAAACAATAAAATTAGGTGATGAAAATTCATCAACATTAAGAAAATGGAATACTTATTCGCTTGATTTGGCAAATATTATCACTCCCGAGCCGGGCGCAATATATCGGGTTGAAATAAGTTCTACTCGTTCGCATAGTTTATATGCCTGTGCAAATGAAAATGATGTTGATGAAACCGATTTTGAATCTAAATTTGAAAGGCAGCAGGCTTCTTATGACAATGTAAATTCCAATTATTATTACGATGATTATGAATATAGTTATGACTACGGTTACGGATATGGATACAGCGACCCGTGCAGCAATAATTATTACAGCCGCAGTTTTGCTTGTAATGTTTTGGCGTCAGATATTGGAGTTATCGCCAAGATTGATAACATGAAAACTGTAAAAGCGGCTGTTTCAAATCTTGTTACTGCGCAACCGATGAATAATGTAACGGTTGAACTTTACAATTATCAGCAACAGGTTATCGGCAAAGGCATAACATCTTCGGAAGGACTGGTCGAAATCTCTTACAATGACAGCAAACCTTATTTACTTATTGCGAAACACAGAGAACAGCGTTCGTATTTGCGTCTTGATGATGCATCTTCGCTGAATATGAGCAGTTTTGATGTTTCGGGCGCTGTTGTTGAAAAAGGATTGAAAGGATATATTTATGGTGAACGCGGGGTTTGGCGTCCGGGAGATACTTTGTTTCTTAATTTTATACTGAACGATCCTAATAACATAATTCCTCAAAATCATCCTGTGGAATTTACGCTTGTAAATCCGCTGGGGCAAACAATAATAAAGAAAAAAGCAGCAGGAAATCAACACAAATTTTTTTCGTTTACGGTAAAAACAGAAAGCGATGCGCCCACAGGCAATTGGATGGTTTATGCAAAAATCGGCGATATAACTTTCAATAAACGAGTAAAAATCGAAACAATAAAACCGAACAGATTAAAAATAGAACTGAAAATAGATTCTGCATCTCTTGCTACCGAAACTCTCGAAGGAACAGTTACATCCCGCTGGCTGCACGGCGCCATTGCAAAAAATTTGTCAACAACCATAAACGCAATGTTATCATACACGGGAACATATTTTAAAGGATATGAATCTTATTATTTTGACGACAGAACAAAGCATTATTACGATGAAGAAATAAATATTTTTGAAGGAAAATTGAATGACGAAGGCATATTAAAATTTAGTAAAAAAATCCATTGCAATGCACCGGGAATGGTAACGGCAAAATTTTTTACACGTGTTTTTGAAGATGGCGGTGAATTCAGTATAAATGCCGTATCGGAAAAAATTATGCCATACAGATCTTTTGTAGGTATTCGTCCGCCAAAAGGAACCGGACATTACAGAATATTAGAAACAGACAAAGAACAGACTTATGAAATAATATGCCTCGACGGAGCAGGACAACCTGTTACAAACAATAAAATAGAAGTAAGCATCTATAAATCGAATTGGTACTGGTGGTGGAGTTCGTACAACGGACGCTGGGCAAATTATTCGAAACAAGCGTACAAACAACAACTTGCAAATTTTGAAGTAGATATAAAAAACGGGAAAGGCACATTTACATATACAGCCGAACACAACCAATGGGGATATTATTATATTGTTTTAACGGATAAAGCAAGTAATCACCGTACAGGCATTGCTGCGTATTACGACTGGCCTGGCTGGAACGGCGCGCCGCGTCAACCGGACGGCGGAGACCAGGCTACAATGCTTACAATCACTTCCGACAAACCGAAATATAACGTTGGAGAAAAAGCAATAATTACATTTCCTTCGTCCGAAGGTTCGCGCGCTTTGGTAAGTATTGAATCGGGAAGCAAGGTACAGCAAATGTTCTGGGTTGATGGAATGGCAAACGAAACAAAGATTAACCTGAACATCACCGAAGAAATGACGCCTAATATTTATGTGAATGTGTCATTGATACAGCCACATGCACAAACTGCAAATGATTTACCAATAAGACTTTACGGAATTGTTCCTGTGATTGTCGAAAATAGCAAAACAATATTAAAACCTAAAATATCAATGCCCGAAACATTACGTCCGGAAGAAACTTTCAAAATTAAAATAAGTGAAGAAAACAATCAGCAGATGACTTATACTATTGCCGTTGTTGATGATGGATTGCTTGATATTACAAATTTCCAAACACCTAATGCATGGTCAACGTTTTTTGCCCGTGAGGCTTTGGGTATTCGCTCTTTCGATATTTACAATTTTGTGATTGGCGCTTACGGTGCAAAAATAGAACAGTTATTTGCTATCGGCGGCGGCGACTTTGAAAAAGAGTTGAAAGAAAATAGTAATGGAGCAAACAGGTTCAAACCTGTAGTAAAAGTATTAGGTCCTTTTACGCTGAAAGGCAAATCGGACGAACATTCCATCACACTTCCTAATTATGTAGGTTCGGTCAGAGTGATGGTAATAGCAGGCAATAACGGGGCTTACGGCGCAACTGAAAAAACAGTTAGCGTAAAAAAACCTCTGATGATACTTGCAACTCTTCCGAGAGTACTTGGTCCGGGTGAAGAAGTTTCGCTTGCTGCCAGTGTTTTTGCCATGGATGATAAAATCAAAAACGTAAAAGTAGAAGTACAGGCAAACGAAATGTTTGAATATGCTGATGAAAAAATAAAATCAGTTTCATTTAAAACAACAGGAGATGAATTTGTATCATTCAAGTTGAAAACAAAAGAAAAACTCGGCACAGGAAAAATAAAATTGATAGCCGTATCAGGAAATGAAAAAGCGGAATACGAAATTGATATTACCATTAGAGCTGCAAATCCTAAAATATATTCGATGGAAAGCAAAATTCTGCCGGCAGGACAAACATGGGACGGTACATATCAATTACGCGGAATGGACGGAACAAATGTTGTAAGCATGGAAGTTTCCACATTTCCACCAATAAATTTGAAAAACCGTTTGGAATATCTTATACAGTATCCGCACGGATGCATTGAACAGACGACATCTGCCGCATTTCCTCAAATTTATTTGAGTACGGTTACAGAACTTTCGCCGACACAAAAAAATATTGCCGAAGAAAATGTAAAGGCGGCGCTATACCGTTTGCGTTCTTTCATAACAACCGAAGGTGGATTTGCGTACTGGCCTGGCGACCGTTATCCAAATCTTTGGGGAACAAGTTATGCGGGACATTTCATCATTGAAGCCGAAGCGCAGGGTTATGCCATACCGCAATATATGAAAACAAACTGGATTAAATTCCAAAAACGCGAAGTAAATGCATGGAATGAGTCAAAACAAAAAGGAAACTATTATTCCTATTCTCAAAACGATTTCGATCAGGCATATCGCTTATATACGCTGGCGTTAGCAAAAGAACCAGAAACAGGAGCGATGAACAGATTGAAAGAACACAAAAATTTGTCGTTACAGGCAAAATGGATGCTGGCTGCTGCTTATGCCGTGGCAGGACAAATACAAACGGCAAAAAGTATCATAGCAGGTTTGGCAACAGAAATAACGCCGTACAGCGGCTTTTCGCAAAGTTTCGGTTCTTCGGAACGGGATATGGCAATGATAGTTGAAACGCTCATGTTGCTGTCCGAAAATGAACTTGCATTTGCCGTGGCTAAAAAAGTATCCGAAAAACTCAACAGCAATACATGGATGAGTACGCAAACTACTGCGTATTGTTTGAAGGCATTGTCAATATTTGCAGCACAATATGAAGGAAAACAAATCAATTTCAGTTATAACGATGGCGGAATTAAAAATGTACAAACCGGACAAACAATTTGGAAAACTGATATTAAAAATATCAAAAACAATGGAAATTTGAGTATTACAAATAAAGCGGATACTCCGATGTTTATAACCGTTCAAACGGAAGGAATACCTTTGGCAGGAAATGAAACGGCTAATGCCAGCGGACTTAAAATATCAGTTCAATATATAGATGAAAACAAAAATGTAATTGATGTTTCAAATTTGTCGCATGGAAAAGATTTTACGGCTCGCGTACATGTTGAAAATAATGGAATAAGCGGAAATTATACCAATCTTGTGCTGTCGCAGATATTTCCATCGGGATGGGAAATTATAAATACACGAATTGTTGACGATAATGCCGAAAACGGAAGTTATCAAACTTATTCTTATAGAGATATAAGAGATGACAGAGTTTATACTTATTTCGACCTGAATGCAGGAAATTCAAAGACATTTTATGTAACGTTGACAGCAGCGTATGCAGGTAAGTTTTATTTGCCTGCGCAATCATGCGAAGCAATGTATGATACTAAAATTTCGGCAAACAATACAGGCAAGTGGATAACTGTTTACTGATAAAATTTGCTCTTTTAATACAAAGCAAATAATTTATTTTTTTTCATGTAGTGAAGCGTTGTACATTCTGTTATCAGAAATGTACGACGCTTTTTGACATTACTGTTTGATACTTCTTTTAATTTTTTGTATTTTTAATATTAAGAACTGTTTTTAATGTGCAAATGCCAGCGTTGCTATGCTTATTTTACAATCAACAGATGACAATATTGCATTACAGCAGGCTTCGAGAGTTGCTCCTGTGGTGAGAACATCATCAACCAATAATATATGTTTGTTTTCTAATTTTTCAGCATTTCTTATTTCAAAAACATTTGAAACATTATGCCAGCGCTCCATGCGGTTTTTTTGAGTTTGAGTATTTGTAAATTCGGAACGTACAAGCGTTTTTGTATCAACAGGTTTATTCATTGCATTGGAAAGCCCGATACAAATTTTTTCACTCTGATTATAACCTCTTGATTGTTGTTTTTTTGGATGCAGCGGAACAGGTATAATAAAATCGATATTCGAAAATATTTCACAAGTTGCCAATTCGTTGCCAAACCGCAAACCAAGCATAATACCAATATCAGCACGCCCCGAATATTTGAGTTTATGCAAAAGAACTCTATATTTGCTACCGCGATTAAAAAAGAAATAAGAAGTTGCAGCCACAACAGGTATTCGTCCCCAAAAAATTTGCTCAACCGAATTTTCGCGTTCATTCCAGTTATGAGTGAGAGGAATATCAATAGCACAATCGGAACAAATGATTTTTTCGCCGCGTACAAGCGATACACCGCAAATATCGCAAAGTTCGGGATATATCAAATCAAAAAAATATTTTACAGGTTTGAATATTTTTAGCATATATCAATATCATTAGCATTTATTTAGCAAAAATAGTTAAAAAATTAAAATTGGCATTTTTTTACATACATTATATTGAAAATATTGTCAATAATTCCATATCGGGTTATGTTCTTTTTATATACTTATTGACATTTACAGTTCCCATATTCTAATAATCAATAGCGGTCAAACATTTGGTTTTCTGATTTTAATATGTATAAGATTTTGTCTGTATTATATAACAAGTTTAACAGGACAATGGTCGGAATGAACAACCGTATCAAGAATATCAGCATCAACAAGTTGATTTTTCAAACTTTCCGAAACCAGAAAATAATCTATACGCCAGCCGAGATTTCGCGGACGCGCGCCCGAACGATAACTCCACCAACTGTAACGCTCGCCATCTTTACAAAATTCACGAAAAGTATCAACAAAACCAATATCAATAAATTCATCGAACCATTGACGTTCTTCCGGCAAAAATCCTGATACGTTTACATGTTTTTCGGGATTATTTATATCAATAGCCTTGTGGCAAATGTTGAAATCGCCTGTTATTATCAGATTAGGACGTTCTTGTTTTAATGCTTTTATATATTTGGTAAAAACATATAAATAATCCATTTTAAATTCCTGACGAATATCGCCCATCGTTCCTGACGGAAAGTAAGAGCATATAAGCGTTTTATCATCAAAGTCGGCACGAATTAAGCGTCCTTCTGTGTCAAATTTTTCGATTCCAATACCAAAGTTCACTTTGTCAAAATTAATTTTGCTGACAATTCCTGTTCCACTGTATCCGCGCCGAACAGCAGAGTGCCAATAGCAGTTATATCCCAATTCTTCAAACAGATGCGAATTTATTTGTTCAGGTTGGGCTTTTGTTTCCTGAATACAGAAAATATCAGGCTGTTCGATTTTCAACCAATTGATTAAATCTTTTCCGAAAGCAGAACGAATACCGTTTAAATTATACGAAATCAGTTTCATTTTATTTTACTTTATTTTTTGCGAATTTACACAAAAGTATTTTATTTTGCAAAATTGACGGGAAAATGTTATAAAAAATCTGTTCACAATACTGTTTAAACAGGTCTAAATCATTACGAAAACAAAATTAGCAAAAGCAAAAATATGATAATTATACCTTGAAATTATTTATAATGAAAATAAATAATTTAAACTTACTAATTTCATTTTTAAATAACTTAAATAATATAAAAATCTATTTCTTATTTATAAATTTCTTTTTTTGCGGCTTTTAGCGTATTTTTAAGCAGCGACACGCGAGTCATTGGTCCAACGCCGCCCGGAACTGGAGTTATATAACTGCATTTTGGAGCAACTTCGTCAAATTTGACATCGCCGACAAGTCGATATTTCCCATTTGTAGTTTTTATGCGAGTTGTACCTACATCAATAACCACAGCGCCATCTTTCACCATATCGGCTTGCAAAAATTCGGCAACTCCGAGCGCTGCAATGATTATGTCTGCATTTGCGCATATTTCTTTGATATTTTTCGTGCGGCTGTGACAAATTGTTACCGTGCAATCTCCCGGCGATGTACGTTGCGACAATAAATTTGCAACAGGGCGTCCTACAATATTACTGCGACCGATAACAACACAATTTTTTCCAGATGTTTCAATATTGTATCGTTCCAAAAGTTCTGCAATTCCATCCGGAGTAGCCGATACATAAGTCGGCAGTCCAAGCATTAATCTGCCTGCATTTTGCGGATGAAAACCGTCAACATCTTTTTTGTAATCTATTGCAAGCAAAATATTGCTTTCGGATATGTGAGCAGGCAGCGGAAGCTGCACTATTAATCCATCAATGCTGTTGTCGGCGTTTATTTCTTTGATTTTTTCAATAAGTTCGTTTTCAGTAATTTGTTCATCAAACTTATATATTTGAGATGCAAATCCTACTTCATGACAATCTTTTTCTTTACTGTTTACGTAAGTTTCACTTGCAGGATCATTGCCTACAAGTATTGCAGCCAAACATGGAGCGCGATGTCCGTCTGCAATAATTTTTTTTACTTCATTTGCAATTTCGAGTTTTATTTCGCCTGCAATCTTTTTTCCGTCTATAATTTGCATTTTTATTCGTTTGTTATTTTGTTTATTTCTTGCTGTTTAATTAAAATTAGCGACTGTTTCAATATTTTATAATATTCAACGTTTCCGCTTAAAATCATAAATTTATCTATTTGTAATTTATTGATTATATGTGCATTAATTCTTGTGTAAATTTATTTGTTACAAATTACAATTTCAACCACAAAGGTAATAATTATAATCGATATTTAACAAGCGCCACTGACGATTCTGCATCATTTATTTAGTAATGATAAAAACTCTGTGAAATTCATTGAAACTTCTTTGTTGCACAGGTAAAACATAAAAATTTCATTTTTTGCCTATTTTTAGTTATATTTGCAATCGAAATTTAAGAATTATATTTTGCAGATAATGAAACGAACACAGATATTACGCCGATTTTTTACTTTTTTTGATGTAATTCCTTTTACATTTACGGCAGTTGTATTTACGGTTGTATCTGTTTTTGCATATTTGTATCTTGTCAATAATTATAATGTGGGAGAACTTTCGGCGCAGACTGTGTTTGCTGCGATTGCAGAATATCTGTTGCTGTTTGTTTTTGCGATTATTGGTTTGGGATTTTTGAGTGTGTTAACTGCTTTTATAATATTTGTTGCAAGCACAAAACGCAACAAAGAAGGTTTTAAAATCTCGTTCGATGTTACTACTGATAACGAAAACGGCATAACAAGTTCGGCAAAGTTGAAAATAGATAAATTATTTTTCCCCTTATTCGGCTCTGTGAAAGTTCGTTTTGTGTTTGAAAACAAATTCATAACAAAAAAATATGCGTTATCATCAAAAAAGTTCAGACTGTTTTCGGCTCGAAATTTTGAAACCGAGTGTATATTTGATTTTCCCGATGTTCGGAATTATGTTTTAAAATCGGTGAAATTTTATTTTGAAGATTATTTTTCGTTGTTTTCGTTTTTGTTAAACCGTTCGGGAAATGCTCAATTTTATATTTTACCGTCTGAAAAACATAAAATTAACATTGTTCCAAATCCAATATCACAGCAAAATACGCAGGTTCGTACCAATATTATAAAATATTTGCCTGGTGAGTATTTGCATTTCAAGGATTTTGAAACTTCGGATGATGTGAGACGCATTGTGTGGAAAATTTTTGCAAAAAACAAGGAATTGATTGTGCGAACTCAGGAATTGAGAAATAATTATGCATCAAAATATGTGCTGTATGCAAGTTTTTTCAATAATAAAGATTTGTTTTTGCAGGCGGATAATTTTTCACGCGCTTTTTTGACTTACTATAAAAATTCGATTTTTGGCATTTACTCGGAAATGAAAAAAAATAAAAAACTTGATACTGACATTAAGTTTGACCAAACAATAAATGTAACATCCGAAAGCGAATTGTTGCCGAAAGAAATGTTTGAAATAAGCGCCGCAGAATGGCAAAACAGCATGTCTCTTGATGATTTTTACAAAATCGGTGATACATCTGTGCTGTGCATATCGTCGTTAGTAACAGCAAATGATATTGCCAAACTGATAAATATCGTAAACGAATCAACAGTTATTGTTTTTGTAAAAGTCAGCAATGCATTGAAATCAAATACATTAAAACTGTTTATCGAAAATATTTTTATAAAACCGAAACACGGCAGCGCAGATGAACTGCGTTTCAAATTTTTATTTTCACCTTTGCGCAAACGCTTGATAACAAATGAAAAAAAGATAATTGAATTATTGAACAGAGAAGATAATACTTTTTACGTTATATGAAAACAGATAAAAAAAATATATTGATAAAAATACTTTTGCATTTGATTTTTCTATGTATTCCTTCTGTGATTGCAACTGCATTTGCATTAAAAGAATTGAATGAATATTATACCGTTTTCGATAATAACTGGTTTGAACAGACATGTTTTTTTCTTGCAGGAATTTTTATCGCCGGTGTTCTGTTTAATTTTCGCCTGCGTTTTTTACCGATAACAGCAATTCTTATAGTTGTTTTGATTATAGTGAAAACAATAATTTCAAATATTGAATTATATGAGTTTAATACGTTTTTTTATCTTGTTAGATTTCAGGTGTTTTCTGCACTTTTCATAACAGGATGGATTTGTGGATGGGGATTTTCACGACTCAGAAATTTTGCAATAATATTTGCCGCAGTCATAATATTGATTGCAATTTTTGTTACCGTTTCAAAATCCGAATTTTCATTTACAGGAATATTAAAAACATTTTTACCGATAATTCTGTTTGCTTTTTATATTGTTTACATATCGGCGGCAGTGCGCAATGTTACCGTATTTTCGCGCGGACGGTTTTTTATGTTGTTGCGTAATCTGATTGGAATTATTGCTTTGTTTTTATTAATGATGTTTGTTGTAGGATTACTTACAAAACCTGCATTTACCGACATAGAAAAAATATGGAATAACAAAACCGAACAAAATGAATCTGACGGACTGCTCGAGCGAAACAGTAGCGACAGTACTTACAAAATGAAAGATAAAATGCGTCCAAATCCTACGTTCGGCAAAGAAAAAGATAATCCAGAACCAATATTTGTGGCTTACATAAATAATTATCTTGATGACAACCAGCAAATTCCAAATCCTCTGTATTTTGTTTCTCATTATCTTACAAATTTTGATTCGTTTACTGAAACTTTTGAAAAGGATTCCATTGTTCCGTACAATGATTTGTTTCAGCCTGTTCCGTCGGAAATGAATTTATATTTCAGTCGAACCGATACGGCAATAATGAATACTGCTTTGAAAGATACGCTTACAAAAATTGTTGATATAGATATATTTAATATAAATCTTTCTTCGGAAGAGTTTGTTGCGCCGATAACATCGTTTTTTTATCAGCCTGTTGCAATCGAAGATGATTACAAAGTACAATTCAAATCTGCATATCGAACAAAATCTGTCGTCAGCGATTTGAACAGCGCATATTTTGTTTATCCATCACGAGACGAGATGTTGCAAATGTATCAACAACAACGTTATAATATGCTTTCATCTGTCAAAAATTTTGATGATTTGTCAGAAACATTTTACAATTATTATACAAGTTTGCCTGATAATGATTTCATCGACAGTCTGAAAAAACTCACTGCCGAAATAACTGCATCTGCCCAAAATCCTATTGATAAAATTCTTGCAATACGCGATTATTTTTTTGCTGTTGATGAATTTGGCGAACCTGCGTTTAAGTACACAGAAAATCCCGGAATACCGGGAATACCCGGAGCATCAAAGCTTGCACATTTCCTTTTTGAATCGCACAAAGGATATTGCGCTCATTTTGCAGGAGTAACACTGTTTATGTTACGTGCTTGCGGTATTCCTTCACGATTGACGGTAGGTTTTGCAACAGTTGACAGAAGTGATAAAAACAAAGGTTGGTACTGGTTTTACGCAGATCAGGCTCATGCCTGGGTTCAAATATATTTTCCGAAATTCGGTTGGCTTGATTTTGATACTACAATCGGAAACGATGATATGGAAGAATCTCCGCAACCGGATGGAACACCGCCAATGCAAATAAATAAAGCAAATTTTGCAGGCACGGGAAAAATAATTGCGCTTGATACCGCTAATAAATATGTTGATTTTGCTTTGGAAAAAATGACGATAAACGATAACGAATATATATTTGAAAATCCAGAGCAGATAATTTTTGATATGACTTCGGCAAAAATTTTGCGCGATACCGTAAATCTAAAATTTTCGGAACTTTCGGAAAATGATTCGGGCTTGTCGCTTTCTTTCGACGAAGATTTGAAAGATATAGAACCGTCAATAAATATGCCGAAAAACGAAGTTTTGGAAATGATTCCCAAACCTGTAAAAATAGATGAATTTAGAATTGATGTCAATAAAGACAACAAAAAAGAAGATGAAAAATCAACTGCCGAAAGCAATTTACAACAAAATGAAAAAAATAAAATTTCGGTTTTTGTAATATGTATTATTGTTATTGTTGCATTGTTGATTTTTGTTTTCTCATTACCTTATCTGATTTTCAAGTATTATAAACATAAATCGAAATCCAAACATAAAAATGCAAATATTTTTTATGTTTATAAAACATCTCTGTTTTTGCTTAATCAAATATACTGCGAGCGTAAGAATTTAACGCCTTTACAGTTTGCATCAGATGAGGTTGATAAAAAATATGAAACCGAGCTTGAAAAATTTATAATGATATATTTACAGTTTAAATATTCGGATATGAAAATTACAGATGAAGGAAAAGAATTTGTGAATAATTTTTATCGTAATTTTGAAAATAAAATAAATAAAAAACACAGTAAAATTGA
This sequence comes from Prevotellaceae bacterium, assembly GCA_031255755.1. GTDB lineage: Bacteria > Bacteroidota > Bacteroidia > Bacteroidales > UBA932 > JAIRKV01. Next base: position 13,669 of record JAIRRX010000156.1, read on the forward strand.
ATTGATTAAAAGATTTTTGAATATAAAACAAACACTAAAATTTTATACAAATAATTATGGAACAGCAAAATGAAACGATTGAACAAAATCAATCGCAAACAGCAGGCAAAATACAGTCGCTGATTGACAATATCGAAACAGTAATAAAAGGCAAACGCAGCAAAATAGAAATGATTGTAAGCGTACTTTTAGCTCGCGGGCATGTTCTACTTGAAGATAATCCGGGTACTGGAAAAACTCTGCTTGCTCGCACTTTGGCGCAGTCTGTTGCAGCCGACAATGCACACGGTTTGCAGTTCAAACGAATACAGTTTACGCCCGATTTGCTTCCTATGGATTTGATAGGTTCGCATATCTTCGATGACAGTAAAAAAGATTTTATTTTTAAGAAAGGACCTCTGTTTTGCAATGTTTTGCTGGCAGACGAAATCAATCGAGCCTCGCCCAAAGTACAGTCGGCATTGCTTGAAAGCATGGCTGAAAATCAGATAAGTATAGGAGATACAACATATAAGTTGCAGGATTTGTTTTTTGTTATTGCAACACAAAATCCGATTGAGATTGAAGGAACTTATCCGCTTCCCGAAGCGCAACTCGACAGATTTTTTATGAAACTTTCGCTTGATTATGTTGATGGCGATACCGAAGTTGATATTTATCGCAATTATTTGCAAATTAACGAAAATTTGCATACGGTAAAGCGCGTTTTGAATTTGACGGACATATTGGAACTGCAAGCCGAAGTAGATAATGTTTATGTTCACGATGAAATAGCGGCATCAGTGCGAAATATTGTTGTCGGGACTCGTAATGATGCAAATATTTTATTGCCCTGTTCGACACGAAGCGGAATAATATTTATTAAATGTCTGAAAGCATTTGCATTTGTAAACGGTCGTTCATTTGTAATCGAAGATGATATAAAAACGCTTGCATACGCTGTGCTTCACCATCGTATAATTTTTAAAAACAGCGATGCACGCAAAAAAACGCTAAATACCTTGATAGATAAAGAAATCACAAGGCTTGCAAAATTGAAAATAAATAATGAATAAGTTTTGTTATTATTTTTTACAGAAAATTACAAAATTATAAGTACTTTG
>JAIRRX010000109.1 GCA_031255755.1 Prevotellaceae bacterium
TTATGAACTACCTCATTACGAATTCGAGCTTTGTTTTGATATGATATTAACAAATTTAAAATTAAAGTAACATGAAAAAAACAATATTAAAAACAACAGCAATACTGCTGATTTTGGCGTGTATTATCTCAACATGATTGCAAACGGAGAAAAAATAAAGGAACAGACAATAGTTGTAGAACATTGATTTTATGAAAGAAATATTAAATATAAAAATACTTATATAACAAATTAATTAATAACAAAATTCAATTTTCGCTGTTAAAAAATAACGAAAAAGAATTATTAAAAACAGTATCAAATATGAAAGTTAATGAAATTATGGACAAACTTCAAGCGAAGTATGGTCACGAAAAAGAGTACTTGCAAGCAGTACGCGAAGTGCTGGAATCGGTAGAAGAAATTTACAACCGACATCCCGAATTTGAAAAAGCAAAAATTGTTGAACGCTTAGTCGAACCCGACAGGATATTTACATTCCGCGTTACATGGGTTGACGATAAAGGCGAAGTGCAAACCAACACAGGTTACCGAGTTCAGTTCAACAATGCAATAGGTCCTTACAAAGGCGGTTTGCGGTTTCACCGTTCGGTAGTTCCTTCAATCCTTAAATTTTTAGGATTTGAACAGATATTTAAAAACGCCTTGACAACGTTGCCTATGGGCGGCGCTAAGGGCGGTTCGGATTTTGACCCGCGCGGAAAATCAGACGGAGAAATGATGCGTTTCTGTCAGGCATTTATGACTGAATTATGGCGTGCTATTGGTCCCGATATTGATGTTCCAGCAGGAGATATTGGCGTTGGCGCTCGTGAAATAGGATTTTTGAACGGATGGTATAAAAAATTAACTCGCGAACATCATGGAACGCTTACAGGCAAAGGTCTGAATTGGGGCGGTTCACTGGTTCGCGCTGAAGCGACAGGTTTCGGAGCGGTTTATTTTGTGCAGCACATGTTGAATAAGATAAATCAAAACATCAGCGGAAAAACCATTGCTCTTTCGGGATTCGGTAATGTAGCATGGGGAGCCGCGCTTAAAGCAACCGAACTCGGAGCAAAAGTTATCACAATTTCAGGTCCTGATGGATATATTTATGATGAAGCAGGACTGAATGCCGAAAAAATCAATTATCTGTTAGACCTTCGCGCAAGCGGTCGCGATATAGTTGAGCCTTATGCAGAAAAATTTGCAGGCGCAAAATTCATTGCGGGCAAAAAACCATGGGAAGTTAAGGTTGATATTGCCATGCCTTGTGCAACGCAAAATGAACTTGCCGCCGAAGATGCCAACACGATAGTTAAAAACGGAACGCTTTTGGTAGCCGAAGTTTCAAATATGGGATGTACTCCCGAAGCAATTGAAATTATACAGCATGCAAAAATACCTTTCGGACCGGGCAAGGCTGTAAATGCAGGCGGAGTTGCTACTTCAGGCTTGGAAATGACACAAAATGCAATGCATATTTCATGGACAGCCGAAGAGGTAGATGACAAACTGAAAGGCATTATGCAAAGTATTCATAGCGCTTGCGTTGAGTACGGAACTCTTCCCGACGGAAGCATCAATTATGTAAAAGGTGCAAACGTTGCAGGATTTATGAAAGTTGCTCGTGCAATGCTCGAACAGGGATATTATTAATCAGGATATTTTGACATTTCCTAACAGGAAATGGTCAAATTTTTTTCTAATATATATTTTTTTTTGTTGAAGCAATCTGTTTTACAGGTTGCTTCGTTTTTGTATGTTGACAATGAAAAAACAAAATTTTACTTTTAAGAACGGCTAACTATTTATTGCATTATTATGTTTGGTTAATAATAATTTGTTAATTTCATGATGAAACATTATTTTTTTTACCTTTGCAAATAAATTTTTACAAAGATAATCAAAATGTTTATTGTACTTGAAGGGCTTGACGGTGCGGGCAAATCAACTCAGATAAAATTGCTGGAAAATTATTTCAACAACAAAAACAAACGAAATAAATACTTGCATTTTCCTCGATTTGATACGCCTTTTTTCGGAGAAATGATTGCTAAATTTCTGCGCGGAGATTTTGGGAAAATAAACGACGTAAATCCGTATATTGTTGCCTTGCTTTTTGCTCAGGACAGGCATGATGCCGCTCAAACAATATGCAACTGGCTCGACCATAATTACAATGTTATCATAGACCGATATGTATATTCAAACATAGCTTATCAGTGTGCAAAAATCGAAAATGAAGATGAACGCAATGCTTTGCGCAACTGGATTTTTGAATTGGAATATAATTATTTCAAAATTCCAAAACCCGATGTCAGTATTTTTCTTGATGTTCCGTTTACATTTACTGAAAACAAACTTAACGAAGCCCGTAACGGTAACGATAGAGAGTATTTGAAAGGGAAACAGGATATTCATGAAGAAAATCTTGAATTACAGCGGCGCGTTCGTCAAATTTATATGGAACAGCAAAAAACGGATGAGAAATTTAAAATTGTAAACTGTACGCATGAAAACGGCGATATGCTTGCCCCGCAACAAATTTTTGAACGAATAATCGACAATTTACCAATATTATAACATAGTAAAATAAATAACACATAGACTGTAACGTTTTGAAACTTTATTCGTCTAATATAAAAACACAGAACATGAAAAAAATAATGACAGTTATCAGCCACATCAGTCGGATATTAATCGGACTTCTTTTTGTATTTTCAGGATATGTTAAAGCAGTTGACCCACTCGGATTTACATACAAACTCGGCGAATATTTTGAAAATTTGCATCTCGAATTTTTATCACCGCTGGCATTAGTGTTTGCGATTTTGATTATAGCCGCCGAACTTGCAATGGGTTTGTGTTTGCTGGCTCGAATACGAATGAAACTTGTTGCGTGGTGTGTGCTTTTATTTATGGTATTTTTCACGATATTAACTTTTTATATTGCCGTAAAAGGCGATGTTGTAAAAGATTGCGGCTGTTTCGGCGATGCTCTTGTGTTGTCGAATACCGCTACATTTTTGAAAAATCTTGCAGCCATGCCTTTTGTGCTGTTCATATTTTTTTGGCGCAAAAATTATACTCGCGTTGCAAAATGTATTACGGAGTGGATAATTGCAATCGGCTTTTTTGCCTTGTCGGTGGGAATTGAATTATACTGTTTGAGAAATCTTCCTGTTATTGATTTTATGCCGTATAAGGTCGGTACAAATATTCCGCAGGCTATGGAATATCCCGAAGATGCCCAGCCGGACGAATATAAAACAACTTATTATTATTCAAAAAACGGCGAAACAAAAGAGTTTGATGATACAAACTATCCATGGAACGACTCAACATGGACTTATGTTGATGTAAAATCGGCACTTGTAAAAAAAGGATATGAACCGCCGATACATGATTTTGAAATGCAAACTCAGGATGGCGATAATATTACATCTGATGTTATTTACAGCGACAAATTTACATTCATTTTTATTGTGAGAAAAGCGGCGCAGGCTGATATTTCCAATGCGGACAAAATAAATGAAATTGCAGATTATTGCAACAATTCAGATGACTTTGATTTTTATGCATATACAGCATCAACATTTGAAGATATTGAAACATTTATTGAAAAGACAAATGCAACATATCAGTTTTGTTTGGGAGATGAAACTACTATCAAAACAATGATTCGAGCAAATCAGGGACTTATGCTGATAAAAGATGGAAATATTATGGCAAAATGGTCGTATAAAAATATTCCAACAATAGACGAAATTAAAAAACTTGCAGCAACAGACTATCAAACCATAGTTGATAATGCAAAAGTAAGCGAACGCCGAACAACAATAATACTTTTGGCAATAGTAATGATTTTTGTCTGTTTTATCAATACCAGAAAATACAAGGTTTAAACTTTTTTCCAATCGCATACCAAACACGATAAAAAACTTCTGCAATTCTGCCTTTGGCGCAGATTAGCAATGATGAAGAAAAAACGACTACATTATAAATGACTTTCGGAAAAAGCTATTTCTTTCACCCTGTTATGTAGATGTTATGTTAAATGCAGTGTGTTTATTTGTGGTGCGGTAATAGAAAATCCCTCCGACAGAAATAATATTTTATCGGAGGGATCTCATGTTTATGATACTTTATAAATTTATTTGCATAAATCTGTTTCAAAAAAATTCTTTTTTCAGTTTCTCAACATAATCAAGTTTTTCCCATGCAAAAAATTCAATATCCTTTTTAGTTTTTTTCCCGTTACGGATAAGTTCAACGGTTCTTGTAAAACTGTTTCGTCCGAAATGTCCGTATGCCGCTGTTTCTTCAAAAACAGGATTTTTTAATCCTAACCGTTCAATAATTTTAGCAGGACGCAAATCAAAGATATTAGCAATTTTATCGGCAATTTCTTCGTCGCTGTATTTTACTTTGGATTTTCCGTAAGTATTTACATAAATATTTATCGGCTTGCTGATTCCTATTGCATACGCAACCTGTACAAGAACTTCATTTGTAATTCCCGCCGCTACGATATTTTTTGCAATGTGTCGTGCAGCATAAGCGGCAGAGCGGTCAACTTTGCTCGGATCTTTTCCGGAAAATGCGCCGCCGCCGTGCGCTCCTTTGCCACCGTAAGTGTCAACTATGATTTTGCGACCGGTTAAACCCGTATCACCGTGCGGACCTCCAATAACAAACTTGCCGGTAGGATTTACATGTAATATGAATTTATCGCCGATTATTTTTTGCATTTTTGCGGGTAAACGTTTTTTTACGCGAGGAATAAGAATGTTGAAAACATCGTCTTTTATTCGTTTCTGCATAGCCTTTTCTTCGTCAAATTCATCGTGCTGCGTTGACACCACAATGGTATGAACTCTTTGAGGTTGATTGTCGTTGCCGTATTCGACCGTTACCTGCGATTTGGAATCCGGACGTAAATATTTCATTTGTTTATTTTCGCGACGAATAACAGACAGTTCGTGTACTAATATTTGAGCTAAAACCAAAGACAACGGCATCAGTTCATCCGTTTCGTTACAGGCATAGCCGAACATTAAACCCTGGTCGCCTGCACCCTGTTATTATTATTTTTTTCGTACACCTCCCTGATTAATATCAGGAGATTGCTCGTGAATTGCAGAAATTACTCCGCACGAATTTCCGTCAAACATATATTCTGCCTTGTTGTAGCCGATACGGTTAATAACTCGGCGCGCAACAGTTTGAACATCAACATAGCCTGTTGAACGCACTTCGCCGCTGATAACGGTCAATCCTGTTGTTACAAGCGTTTCGCAGGCAACTTTTGCCTCTTCGTCCTGACGTAAAAATTCGTCAAGAATTGCATCTGAAATTTGATCGGCAACTTTGTCGGGATGTCCTTCCGATACCGATTCTGATGTGAATAAAAATCCCATAATACTTTAATTTAAATTTGTAATTTAATTTTTAATTAAGAAAAATACGGCTGAAATTTGCGACAGACATTGTCAATATTGCGTTTTAGCATTTTTTTCTGTGGTTGCAAGCAGCCAAATTTTTCCACTTATCAGGCACAAAGGTATAAAAAAATCATAACATGCAAAATTCTCACAGAAAAATAAAATTCGCTTCGCCTGTTTTTTGTGCTACGCCTAATATTTCTATAAATTAATTTAAATATGTTGACGTTTACTGATTATGAAATTTTTTAAATAAAATCTAAATACATGATACATAATGTTTGATGCTAATTATAAGATTAAGTATATTACAATAGAAGTATGGGAAATAAAAAACAATTTTGTACATTTGCCAAATTAATACTTAATAATTCGAGTGAAACAGTTTATAAATTACATAATCATATTAATCGGCATAATTTACGCAAGCGGTTGCGCAAACATAAGCAATTCGCTCAGCGGCGGTGCGAAAGATACGATTGCGCCTGTCATACTCAAAGAAATTCCGATGTATGATGAAAAAAACGTAACGGCAAAACAGATTGAAATTACTTTTAACGAATATGTCAAAATCAAAGACAGAACCAGTTTTATTGTTTCGCCTCCGCTCAAAAGCGCACCCGTAATTTTTACGCGAGGTAAACGTGTAATTGCTCAATATGATTCAACACTTAATCAGAATACAACTTATTTGTTTGACTTTGGCAGTGCGATAGTGGATTTGAACGAAGGAAATCCGTTAGGCGACTATCGTTTACGCTTTTCTACGGGCGATATTATTGATTCGCTGCATTTATCGGGACGTGCGCGACATGCATTTACATTTGATTCGGTAAAAAATATGAAAATTTTGCTGTATAAGGATAATACGGATTCATTGCCGTTTACTACGCCGCCTGACGCTGTTGCGCTTGTAAGCCAGCGCGGATTTTTTGTTGTGGACGCCTTGAAAGACCAGCCGTACAGAATAATTGCCGTAGAGGATAAAAACAACAACAATATTTATGATGCAGGCGAAATGGTCGGTTTTCTTGACAGCATGATGCGACCTGTTACATTCGGTTCGGATACAATGACAGTCGGCGATTATGAGCGCGATTCAATATCAACGTTTGATTATCTGCCGCTTGTGCGGATATTTCAAGAAAATATAAACAGGCAGTATCTTGTTGAATATAAACGCGAACAGGAACGAAAAGTTGTTTTGTATTTTGCGCAGCATTATCCGGAAATCCACTCAATAGACTTTTTCAGCAGCGATTCGGTCGCGCTTGATTCCGAAAAGATAATTGTTGAAAAATCATTTTTCGGCGATACCGTTACTTATTGGTTTGCAAACGATAGTGTTCCGCCGAAAATGTATGCGGAAATCGTTTATGTAAAACCGGATTCAACAGACGTTGATATGCCGACAAATGCAATGCTCCGATTTAAGGATTTTGTAAAACAGGATAACGTAAATCGGAAATCAAAAAAGAACGACAAAGAAGAAAAAGATGAAATCCCAAAATTGCAGGTAGCAACGCGAGTAAATGAAACACGTGTGATGGAAACAGGTTTTAATCTGGTTTTTAACGCTCCACTGACAAATATTGACTACGAAAAGATAAGTCTTTACAAAATGGACGAAGAGGGTAAAAATCCTAAGAAAATTGCTTTTGAAATAAATCCGGATACAAGCAATCTGTGTAATTATGTGTTTAATACAGATAAATGGGAATCGGGATTAATTTATAATGTGGAATTTTTGGCAGGAGCCTTTAAAGATATATATAATCTTGAAAATGACAGTGTAAACAAAAAAATACAAACGCCGAATATTGATAAATTCAGTACAATACAACTTGATTTTACAAATGTTGAATGTAATTATATCGTACAATTAATGCAAAACAACAAAACGGTTCAAACAAAACAAACAGATAAAAACGGAATATTGACAATATCGTTTATTGTGCCTGACACATATTCGATAAAAATTATTGAAGATAAAAATAATAATAATCGCTGGGATACAGGTTCACTTAAAAAACGACTGCAACCCGAACGGGTTAAATTATATAAACTCGCCGATGGTAAAACGACTTTGAAACTGCGACAGGGTTGGGAAAATGTGTTGCCAATAGATGTAAAAGAACTTTTTGCGGAATGATGTAAATTCAATTTTTGCAGAGTTCGGAATAAGAAAAACATAAAAAATTCACAATATATATTATTGTTTCCAAATTATTTGTACCTTTGCAGCCTCAAATGCGGGCATGGCGTAATTGGTAGCCGCGCCAGACTTAGGATCTGGTGCCGTAAGGCGTGGGGGTTCGAGTCCCTTTGCCCGCACAAAAATAAAAGGCTGAAGACATTAATATTACCTCTGCCTTTTCGCGCAAAATCAATATAAATTAAATAAATTATGGATATTATAAAACAAAATATCGATGAACTTAATGCTTTGCTTAAAGTGCAAATAGCAAAAACCGATTATGAAGAAACTGTTAAAAAATCATTAAAAACATATCGTCGTAAAGCAGAAATCAAAGGATTTCGTCCGGGAATGGCGCCAATGTCATTAATTCAAAAAATGTACGGTCGCTCGGTTTTGGTTGAAGAACTTGATAAACTGATTTCGGAATCGCTTGAAAAATATCTTAAAGATGAACAACTTGATATTGTTGGCGAACCAATACCCTGCGATGACGAACAAAAACCTATAGACTGGGACAACCAAAGCGATTTTGAATTTGTTTACGAAATAGGTTATATATCTAAATATGAACTCAAAATAGACCAGACAATACAGGTTCCGTTTTATAATATCACCGTAAGTGATAATGACAAATCCGAATATATTGACAGAATACGCAGGAGATACGGAAAATTTGAAGATGTCGAAACAATAGGTGAAAACGATGTGCTGGAAGTGAGTATCAGTCAGGATGGCGAAAATGCGATGAACATTGAAAGCACTACTATATCAATGTCAACAATTGAATCTAATGAACAAAAGGCGTATATTTTAGAAAAAAAAGTCGGAGATACGTTTGCAGTGAATATAAACGACATTTATACGGATGATAACAAAAAAATAGAATTGCTGAGAATTACAGCAACAGAACTGGAAAATATAAATCCGCAATTTAATGTTAAAATAAACAGAATACGCAGCCTTAAACAAGCAGATATAAATCAAGAACTTTTTGATACAATTTACGGCAAAGACAACATAAAAAGTGAAGAAGAGTTTATGCAAAAAATAACTGCCGAAGTTGCAGAATTTCATAAACGAGACAGTAATTACAAGTTTTCTGTTGATGTAAGCAAAACGCTTATAGAAAAAGCAAATTTAAAATTTCCTGAAGCATTTATTAAAAAGTGGCTTTTAATTGTCAATAAAAATGAACTTACAGCCGAACATATTGATGAAAATTTTGAATTATTTTTAAGAGATTTAAATTGGCAAACTATTTGCAATAACATTATAAAAGAGCAAGATATAAAAGTTGAAGAAGTAGAAATACAAGCCGCTGCTATGGACAAGGCTCGGGAGCAATTTGCTCTTTACGGTTTTAAAAATATGCCTGACGAGCAATTAGAACATTTTGCGCAACGTATTATCAGCGATGAAAAAAGACTTCGTCAAATTGCTCAAAATATTGCAGATAATAAAATTTTTGACTATTTGAAAACCGCTGTAAAACTCGAAGAAATAACCATAAATATTGAAGATTTCGCCAAACTGGAATAATTACGCACAGGAAATACGCGAATTATTATAATATTTTTGCAAGTTGCTTAATTATAGCGATTAAAGTTATGCTGTGATTTTTTCATGTGAAAAATAGCGGTAATTTCATTTGTCTGCATTATGGCTGAACGGTTTTTTATATTTTATCATTGTCAGATAGGATTACTGTGTTCTTTTTCTTTGTAAAAATCGCTCGCAATACAGAAAATTTCAATAATTTTGTTTGTAATAAGCATGTCCATGGCACTCTATTATTTTGTTGACTGTCAAATATAAAAATGACAATAATATCTCATAATTGCGTACTGTTGACATTTGTTTATATCAAATTCAAGTGTTGTTAACAATATTTTTGTTTACTTTTGCATAAAATTTTAAGATTGAAAATGAAATTTGGTGTAGTAATATTTCCCGGTTCAAATTGCGACCACGATATGATTTATGTAATGCGTAACATTCTTGGTCAGGAAGTTGTACAACTTTGGCATAAGGATGTTGATTTGCAAAATGTTGATGGCATACTGTTACCGGGCGGGTTTTCTTACGGCGATTATCTGCGCTCTGGTGCGCTGGCAAGGTTTTCGCCTGTTATGAATAAAGTAACGCAATTTGCAAACGATGGTGGATTTGTGTTTGGTATTTGTAATGGTTTTCAGATTTTATGCGAAGCAAATCTGTTACCCGGAACGCTGTTGCATAATAATAATCAAAAATTTATTTGTCGAAATACATTCATTCTTCCAGATGGAAAAAATGCCTTTCCTACATATTTTCTTGACAGGCATAAAGCATTGAAAATACCCATTGCGCATGGTGAAGGTCGTTATTTTGCCGATGCGCAGACGCTTGCAGAACTGAATAATAATGAACAGATTATTTTCAGATATTGTGATGAAGATGGAAATATTTCGGATGAATCAAATCCGAACGGTTCACTTGAAAATATTGCAGGGATTTGTAACAGCACGCGAAATGTTTACGGAATGATGCCTCATCCGGAACGCGCCGCAGATGAAAATCTCGGTAATACGGATGGATTGCTTATTTTCAAATCCATACTTGAAATGATGAAACAGCAGAAATAAATATCAAAATTTATTGCGGAAATAGCTCAGTTGGTAGAGCGGCGGCTTCCCAAGCCGCAGGTCGCGAGTTCGAGCCTCGTTTTCCGCTCAAAATGTTATCTGCTCTTTTTTATTTGTGAAATAAACAGTCCTGATATTACGGCAGCCATTCCGACCCATTGACCAATTTTAAGTTGTTCGTCAACTACGAAAAAAGCAAACAGAGCAGTCAGTACAGGAATTAGATAACAAAATACTCCCGATTTTATTATACCTAAAACTTTTACGGCATTCGAGTAAAACACAAAAGCAATGACAGACGCAAAAACGGAAATCTGAACAAGTGAAGAAACAGCATCAAACGTAAATTGCATCTCGCCCACGTGTGAAGCATCTACAATCAGAAAGCACGGAAGAAAATATATCAAGCCGATTAAATTCTGATAAAAAACGAGCGTAGTTGCATTGTATATGTTCATTATATATTTCACCAAAATAGCATATCCCAAAGAGGCAATAACAGCGCCGAAAACCAGAACAGCGCCTGTGAACTGTCCACTGAAATCATTGCTGCCGACAAAAACAACAGCAATAACGCCAGCCATCGAAACAATGATGCCGATTACAGTTGACCAGCCGATTTTTTCTTTCAAAATCATAAATCCTACAAAAGGCGTAAACAGCGGAATGGTCGCTACAATCACGCTTGTAACGGTTGGCGATACCATTGTTTGTCCGTAAGTTTCGCACAAAAAATACAAAAACGGTTCGCACATTGCCAAACATAAAAAATATTTTAAATGTTTGCGTTTGATCTTAATGATATTTCCTGTGTATTTTGCCCACAAACCAAGCAGAATTGTCGCAAGGACCATTCGTATCAAAACAAGCGTGATAGGAGTAATCCCCGATTTAAGAATAACATCCGTCCATACAAATGAAAATCCCCAAAAAACATTGGCAAGAATTATTTGAACATAAATTTTGTATGACACTTTTTCGCTTTGCATATCAATTTTGGTAAAAATCGTGCAAAGGTAATAAAAAGTATTTGGTATCATTATATTTGTATTTATACTTGATATTTCATTGATATTAAAATGCTTAATGTAATAATGATTAAAAACAAATCCGAGTTATTTTCTTTAAAATTGACATTATTCCTAAAACATATAGAATTTTTATATTTTTATCTTTACGTAAATAATTAATTATCAAAATATTATATATAAATATGATGTTAAATTATATTTTGTGTTTTGCTGTTTGGTATAAAATTTGTAATATTGCAAATTGAATATTATTAATTAAAGAAATATAAAAATGAAACAGGTGAAATTTTTATTATTACCATTATTTGCACTGGTAATTTCGTTTAATGTAAACGCTCAGGACATTAATGCTGTTGTTGAACAGTTTAACAAAGGAAATGATGCTTTTAAAGCAGAAAATTATCAACAGGCTATTGTAGATTTGGAAGCAGCCTATTCAGCTGCAACTGCAATTGAAGATGAGGATGCGGCAGAGGTTGTTGAAGGAATAAAAACAAACTGCAAAAATATGATTCCGTTTTCATATTTAAGCATTGCAGGTTCGCTGGCAACCGAAGGAAAATATGACGAAGCCATCGAATATTTTAATAAATCCTTTACAGCGGCAGAAAAATATGGAAATACCGATATTACAAAAGAAAGCGTAGAAGAAAAAATAAATGCGGTATATTTTGCTCAGGCTACTAATTTTGCCAAAGATGGACAGTTTGACCAAGCCGTTGAAACTGTTACCAAAACAGGCAATGATGAGTCTATTGACAAGATAAAAAAATATATTGCGCAAACATATTTAAGAGATGCGCAAACCGCACAACGTGGTAAAGATTACAATACTGCCGTTGAAAAATCAAAACAGGCAATAAGTTATAATCCTGAAAGCGAAAGCGCTTATCTTATACTCGGCGTATCGTATTTTCAACTTAAACAGTATAAAAACGCTATTGACCCGCTGGAAAAATGCATTGCATTGAAAGAATCGGCACAAACTTATTACTATTTGGCTGCCGCATACCAACAAATTGGAAACAATGCAAAAGCATGTCAAAACTATAAAAAGATAAATGACCCAAAATTCAACGCCAACGCACAGGCGCAAATGAAAGTTGTTTGTAAATAATATTGTTGTTTTTAATTGTTAAAACCTCATAATTTTTATGAGGTTTTTTAATTCAAAAAAAATGCAAAGACTGGAACTTCTTGCTCCCGCAAAAAACCTTGAACTTGGAAAAATCGCAATTGATCACGGAGCCGATGCCGTGTATATTGGCGCAAACCGTTTCGGAGCAAGAGAGTCGGCGTCAAATTCGATAAACGACATTGAAAAACTTGTAAAATACGCTCATCGCTATTATGCTAAAGTTTATGTTACTGAAAATACCATTTTTTATGAAAATGAACTCAAACAGGCGCGACAGCTTGCAACAGATGTTTTCAATGCAGGCTGCGATGCTTTGATAATTCAAGACATGTCGTTGCTTGAAATGGATTTGCCTCCCATTCCGCTTTTTGCATCAACACAGGCTAACAACCAAACTTTGGAACAGGTGCGGTTTCTTGAAAGTGCAGGTTTTGACAGAGTTATTCTGGCGCGTGAATTGTCGTTAAAACAAATCACCGAAATTGCAAACAATACAAATATCGAACTGGAGTTTTTTGTTCATGGCGCACTCTGTGTAAGTTACAGCGGACAGTGCTATATGAGTTGTCATCTTACTGGACGCAGCGCAAATCGCGGCTGTTGCGCTCAACCTTGCCGTTCGACTTACGATTTGATTGATAAAAACGGAAAAATGCTTGTAAAAAACAAACATTTGCTGTCAATGAAAGATTTGAATTTGTCCGCACATTTGGAAGATTTGATTAAAGCGGGAATATCATCTTTCAAAATCGAAGGACGGCTGAAAGATGCAGGTTATGTGAAAAATACCGTTGCTTATTATCGCAAACGTCTTGACGGTTTTCTTAATGCAAATCCGAATTACGGAAAAACATCGTCAGGTTTTGTAACCTTAAAATTTGAACCGAATGTGGATTTGTCGTTTTCACGCGGTTTTACAAATTATTTTATAGATGGCAACCGCAAAAAGACAGCAACTACGGATACGGCAAAATCTATCGGCGAAGAAACAGGAACGGTAAAACATGTTGCTCAAAATTATTTTACTGCGGATACTGAAAAATCGTTGCAAAACGGCGATGGAATTTGCTTTTTCGATAAAAACGGAAAACTTTGCGGTACGCGAATAAATACAGTTGTTGACGAAAAAATTTTTCCCATGTCAATGGAAAATTTGAAACAGGGAACGAAAATATTCAGAAACAGCAACAGTGTGTTTGAAAGACTGATGAAACAACAAACGGCGTTTCGCAAAATTGAAGCCGAAATAAAATTTACCTGCAACAGCGAAAAAATAATTTTGCAGGCTGAAGATGAAGATAAAAATGCGATAACCTTTGAAATACCGCAAACAGGCGATATTGCACAAAATGAAGAATTAGCAGTAAACGGTATTATCAAAAATCTTTCCAAAGGAGACAGTATCTTTTCGTTTGATGTGAAAATTTGCAGCAGTCAGGTTCTGTTTTATCCAATATCCGTAATAAACGGATGGAGGCATAAAGTTGTAGAAATGTTACTTGCCGAAAGGATAAAAAATTATCACCGCAAAAAATCCGTAATAAACAAAAACAGCATTTTATTATACAAAAAAAACCTTGATTACACGGCAAATATTGCAAATTCGTTATCGGCTGAATTTTATAAAAAACACGGCGTGCAAACAATACAAAGCGCTTTTGAAATTGACAATTCAGATGAAAAAAAAATCTTAATGTTCAGCAAATACTGTATCCGATACGAACTTGGACTGTGCAGACGCGGATATAACGAAGACCTGTTTTTACTCAATAACAAACAAAAATTCAGAGTTTCATTCGACTGTAAAAAATGCGAAATGCAAATCATAAAATAACAGGCAAAATTAATTAACTGCTGTTCGACTCATTAAACAAACTTGAAATCAATTCAGCCGAAAACATAATTAACAGCCTTCAAATAATTATCAATGTTTCATGCAATTACTGATGTAAATTAATCCATCGTACAGACATTGACGCCAGTACGTCCAGTTGTGAGCGCCATCTCGTACACGATATTCATGGTCAATGTTCATGTTGCGCATTGTGATATGCAATGTGGAATTGCCGCGATACAGGAAATCATCATCCCCACAGTCAATGTAAAATTTCACTGATTTTTTATCTTTTTCAGGTAAATTATTTACAATTTCAATAATACTGTTTTTGTACCAGTGTTCGCTAAGATTTTCTGCTGTTCCGCTAAAAAGATCCGTAAATCCGTAAGATGTACCTTCCTTAAAGCGCTCTTTTACTTCATCGTCTGTAAAAACCGCTGCGCTCATTGGTACGCAAATCTGAAACATATCAGGATATTTCAATGCATACAGCAACGAACCGTAACCGCCCATCGAAAGCCCGCCGATAGCGCGTCCGAGTTTGTTACTGCGTGTGTGATATGTTTTTTCTATATGTGGAATAAATTCGGTAATGTACATATCTTCATAGCGTTCGGTGTTGGTATGATTATTTATGTACCACGTTTTTTTTGCATCGGCAACTACAATTATCATGGGTATAATTTTACCGTCATTTATAAGTTCGTCGGCTATGCGGTTCATTTCACCGTAATGCATCCAGCCCGTATGGTCGTCGCTATAGCCGTGCAGCAGAAAAAGCACGGGATATTTTCGCGATGAAATATCATAATCGGGTGGGAGATAGATAGTATAATTAACATCTCTTTCAAGAATTGCACTTTTGAAAATTTTATCATCAAACACTTTTCCGTGCTGTTGTGCAAATGCCGCAATGCTTAATATAACGGACAAAACTGTAAGTAAAATTTTTTTCATATTGATAAATATTAGTTTGTAAAGGTATAATTTTTTTTAAAAACAGCAGTTTAATTTGCTGAAAATAATTTTTTTTAAAAATTATCATCGTATCAACATGTTGAAATACACTGCTTTTAATAAACTTGCAGGCATGATTCACAATGCTTTGCAGCGAACGAATAAAATAATTGATTTATTGATAAATATGTATTTATACAGTATTTTATTTAGATAATTTGAATATTGATGATTTTTATTAAAGAATGGCATTTTTCTCAAAAAAACAAAAATATAACTGCAAAAATTCATCTTAACACTCAATATGTTAAGATAATTTTTTCTAAAAACGCAACAGATTATTATATTTTTTTCTATCTTTGCATTCAATTTGGTACCATGGCCGAGTGGTCAGGCAGCGGTCTGCAAAACCGCGTACAGCAGTTCGAATCTGCTTGGTACCTCAAAATTTTGCATATTAAGTACAAACAAAAACAAATTAATTTTGCAGAATAAAGTGAAGCCTTCAAACATGATAGAGGCAAGCCAAAAAACAGCAAGGTTTTACCTATAAGCCTATTCTGCACAGATGAATAAGTGTTGCAGCATTGCTGCGTATTTCACGAATAAG
>JAIRRX010000158.1 GCA_031255755.1 Prevotellaceae bacterium
AATTTGCATACAATTAACATGATAATAATTGAAGGCAAGCACACTGCTAATGTTGCAACTGCCGAGCCTAAAACCGTTCCGCCTGTAACTGCGTATCCTACATAAGTTGCGCTGTTTACGGCAATAGGACCGGGAGTTGACTGCGAAATGGCAACAATATCGGTAAATTCTTTTACAGTAAGCCATTGATGCGCTTCAACTATTTCATACTGAATAATTGACAGCATCGAATAACCGCCGCCAAAGCCGAATAAGCCTATCTTGAAAAAAGTTATGAATAATTGAATTAAAACGCCTAACATTGCTTTGAAATAAATGTATTATACATAATCGCACACAATCCCGAAACTATTATCACAATAACAGGCGAAATTCCAAACAGCCACACCGAAATTGCCGAAATTGCTGCAACAGCAATTATGTGTATTTTGAAACCTTTGTTTTTGAGTATATTTATCACAGGTACGGCAATCAACGCAACAACGGCAGGACGTATTCCGCAAAAAATGCGTTCTACGGTCTGGTTGTTTTCAAATTCGGTAAAAAATACTGCGATAAGTAAAATAATTACAAATGAAGGTATTACAGTTCCTAAAACAGTTGTAATCATACCTTTTATTCCTTTGATTTTGTATCCTATAAAAACGGCAGTATTTATTGCAACAGGTCCCGGCGCAGATTGTGCAAGCGTAAGCATTTCGGCAAATTCTTCATTATTTATCCATTTGCGTTTGCTTACGATTTCTTTTTCAATAAGCGGAATCATAACATATCCGCCTCCGAGCGTAAATGCTCCTATTTTGAAAAATGATATGAATAACTCAAAATACTGTTTCATTTTCAAAGTAAATTTTCTTTTTGCACGTCCTCCTGATGTTCTCTCAATATTCGTTTGTTTATTCGTTTTATGAACTTGGGACCGTTATATATGAATCCTGTGTAAATCTGTACTAATCGAGCGCCTGCGTTCAGCATGTTTATGGCGTCATCTTCGGTCATAATTCCGCCCACGCCGATAATCGGTAAATCGCCGTCTGTTTTTTTACTGATATATGAAATAATTTCAAGCGAACGTTGCGTGAGCGGAGAACCGCTTAAACCTCCATTTCCTATTCGCTGTATTTCTTTGTCGCCTGTTTTCAAATTATTGCGAGATGTCGTTGTATTTGTCGCTACAATTCCATCAATACCGATTGTGCGTATTACGTCAAGTATTTCATCAATTTGTTCAAAACTTAAATCCGGTGAAATTTTTATAAGCATTGGTTTATAAATATCTCGGTATCTGCGAAATTCAACAAGGCGTCCAAGCAACTGTTCAAGATGTTCGGCTGTTTGCAAACTTTGTAAATTATCAACATTCGGGCAACTTATATTTATCACAAAATAATCAACATAATTATACAGTCGCGACAATGTTTTTTCGTATTCCGCTGATGCATTTTCATTATCAATATCCGTATTTTTACCGATATTTCCACCGATAATCAAACCGTTTCTGCGTTTTTTTTGCAAATTTACAAGAATTTTATCAACTCCGTTGTTATTAAATCCCATACGGTTTATAAACGCCTTATCTTTAAAAAGCCTGAACAGTCGCGGTTTTGCATTGCCTTTTTGAGCATTTCGCGTAACTGTTCCTATTTCTACAAATCCAAATCCCAAATCGGATAATTCATTGTAAATTTCGGCATTTTTATCAAATCCCGCAGCAATACCAACAGGATTTTTGAATTTAAGCCCGATAACTTTACGTTCAAGTTGTGCGGATTTTATCACGCAGTTTAAACGCAGTAACGAATTGCAAAATGGAATGTATTTTGTTCGCTTCAGCAAACCAACAGTAAGATTATGAATCCTTTCAGGATTAAACATAAACAATATCAAACGAAAAAATTTGTACATATTTCATAATTTTATTTGCGCAAAATTACAGAAATAATTGTAAATTGTATAATTAAAAACTTAACTAAATTTAATTGACAATAAAATATTAAGAAAAATAAGTTTCAGCCGATTTTTCAATGAAATATTTGCAATAAAAACTATCTCGGACTGTAAAATTCAAATGTTTTATCCGAATAACAGATAATTATTCGTTCAACTTCGCGATTGTTATTCTGTATTTTCGATTTTGGAAAATTATCGTTTTTTTGTATGAAATTTTCATTTTCGTTGTTTATAACAGCATTATTTTCAGTGTTGTTTTCATCATTTTGCGAATTTGCAGCAGATGAAAACGGCTTGTCATAATCGTTTTCGAAAAGCGATTGTTCTTTCATTTCTTTGTACATTTGACCTTTGCCCGTAATCAGCCATTCCACATTAATATCAGGAAAAGATTTCAGCATTTTTTGTATGAAATCGAGGCTTGGTTTATTTCGTTCGGAAATTATATGCGAAATATTTGCAGGCTGCACGCCGATAATATCAGCAAAACGCGCAGGCGATAATTTTTCGGCATTAAGAAAACTTATAATTCTATCTTTCATAATCAGCAAAATTTTATTTTTAGTATAAAAATTGAAAATAAATCAGATTACAAATGTAAATAATATTTTCTTTACATTTGTAAATGATACTGTATTTACATTTGTAAAGTAACCGGAGGTAATTATTGATTTACACTTGTAAATTATGCTTTAAGATATTAAAAATTTATTTCAAATAATGTATATAAAAATCTTATTATAAAATAATTAATATATAAGAATACTCTAAAAATACTTACAATAAGCATTAATGCTTTATGAAATCATCATTCAATCTGATTTTTTTCTTTAATTAATATATGTAATATTATTGATAATAATCTAATTACATTAAACAAAACAGTCGCTTTACATTTGTAAAACATAACAATATTATTTATGTTACAAAGGTAAATAATATTTATTTTATTTAAAAATTTTTATTTGGTAAATGTTAAAATATTCTGATTACATTTGTAAAATCAACAAAAAAACCGATACATTTGTGTATCGGTTATAAAAATCACTAAAACTGTAAGCCGGGTTCTGTTTTTAATTTTAAAATTAAAATTCTATCATTTATCTTAGCAACCTACCCCTCGACAACGAGCGAGCAACTCTTACATGTCGATATACATGGTCTTGCAAGCCGTTAGCGTGTACGAATATTGCCGTCGCCGACAATAACGGTGGGCTTTTACCCTCGCCTTTTCACCCTTACTCAATATTTTACGCGAAAATATGAGCGGTTATTTTCTGTTACACTTTCTATATTCTCACAAATATCTGCACTTTCTGCAGAACGGCGCTCTGTCTTGCCCGGACTTTCCTCTCCAATTCAAAATCAGAGCGATAGAACGTTTTAGTGATAAAGAGTTAAAAAACAAAACATTTACAAAGTTATGATATTTTTATGAATATTCGCGGTTTTTTCTTAAAAATATGTATAAATGCGATAAGATTGAAAGTATGCAGATACTCGGCTACTTTATAATTATAATACAGGAATAACAAGGCAAGTATAAAAAAAGCGCAAATAAAATTGCGCTTTTTAATCTTGTGCTGTTTTAATTGTTAGTACAATGTGCCTGCCTGTGCCTGGTTTATCATCTCGTTGTTTGCAATGATGTAAACTTCAACGCGACGGTTTTTTGCTCTTCCATCTGCTGTGCCGTTGTCGGCAATAGGATCATCGTATGCTAAACCTTTTACAGCAAGACGTTGACCGTTTACTCCGCCGCCCATTAAATTGTTAGCAACTGCTTGTGCGCGTTCGAGCGACAGTCTTTCATTCACTTGGCGCGACCCCGTATTATCGGTATGACCGAATATCTGCACGTTTGTAAGCGGATGATTTTGCAGTGATATTGCAAAATTGTGCAGTGAATTACGTGCTGCTGTACTTAGTTCGCTTTTACCTGTTGCAAACAGTATTCCAGAATCAAAAGTAACTTTAATTGCCTGTAATCCGTTACTGTCGGTAGTATTTTCTACCTGCGCTCCGTGGATTTGTTCCAATTCGGCTTTTTGTTTGTCCATTTTTTTCCCGATAATAACTCCTGCTCCTGTTCCTACTGCAGCTCCGATTGCTGCGCCAATAACTGTTCCCTTGGTATCTTTACCAATCAAATTTCCGATTATGCCGCCAATAAGCGCTCCGCCTGCTCCGCCTGCTACTCCGCCTTTTGTTGCATTACTTGTTTCACTGCAACTCGACATCAATATTGAGGTGCATAAAATTACTGAAATGTAAACTTTTAAATTTTTCATAATACTTTTTTTTAATAAATTGTTTAATATTTTATTTAATGTTTGAATTAATTCTTTATTATAATATTTTCCTGATTTGTTATGCGCTCGCAATAATGGCACTGCAATGTAACCTTATCTTTTGCAATAACTTTAAATTTCGACTTTATATTTTCAATGTTACTAACGCATTTAGGATTTATACATTTTGCTATACCTTCAATAAAATCAGGAACTTCAACAACTTTTTTTTCAATAACTTCATAATCTTTTATTATATTCAATTTTGCATGAGGCGCTACCAAAGTAATTCTGTTTATTTCATCATCTTTGAAGTATCTGTCGGCAATTTTGATAATAGCCTTATTTTCCATTCTTTTACTTTCAAGATTCATGCCAAAAGTAATTTGATGTTCCGATTTTTCAAGTCCGAGAATCTGTATAACTTTGAACAGTGCATTTGATGGAATATGGTCTATCGCTGTGCCGTTCTTGATTGCGCTTACTTTTAATTCTTTTTGCATATCTTTGATTTATAAATTAATTAATATTATTTCAATCCCAAAACACATGCTATTATTGCCATTCTGGTATAAACACCATTGAGCGATTGAGTAAAATAATATGCTTTCGGATTATCATCTACGTTAACATCTATTTCGCCTACGCGCGGAAGCGGATGTAAAACCTTTACATTTGGCTTGGTATTTTCAAGCATTTCATTTGTGAGAACATAAATATTTTTAACTTTTTCATATTCAAGCAAATCGGAAAAACGTTCGCGCTGTACGCGAGTCATGTAAATAATATCCGTATCGCTGATATTTTCAGTGAGTTCGGTATGTTCGGAATATTTAAGACCAAGTTTGTCAAGATAATTTTTATATTCCACAGGCATTTGCAATTCCGCAGGAGCAATAAATTTAAATGTTGTATTAAAGTGCGACATCGCCATTAGCAACGAATGTACGGTGCGTCCGTATTTGAGGTCGCCAATCATTGTGATGCTAAGATTTTCGAGCTTGCCTTGCGTTTTTTTGATAGAATACATATCAAGCAAAGTTTGGCTCGGATGCTGGTTTGCGCCGTCTCCTGCATTAATTACAGGAATTTTTGAAATCTCGCTTGCATAACGCGCCGCGCCTTCGATATAATGTCGCATAATTATTAAATCAGCATAATTTGCAATCATCGAAATGGTATCTTTTAATGTTTCGCCTTTTGATACGCTTGTGTTTGCAGAGTCGGAAAATCCTATAATTCGTCCTCCCAAACGATTTACTGCGGTTTCAAAACTCAAACGGGTACGTGTGGACGGTTCAAAAAAAATAGAAGCAACAACTTTGTTATTCAAAATATTTTGATTGGGATTGCGTTCAAATTCTGCTGCCAAATCAAGTGTTTTGAGTATTTCATCCTTACTGAAATCCGTTATAGATACAAGACTTTTCATTATAATAGCGATATTAAAACTGATTTTTATAATTTCGCAAATGTAATAATTAAAATCAACAATAAAATATTAAAATATAATTTTTTTTTAACAAGTTGATATAATACATGCAAAAAGCCTGTTAATACTGCATTTATTGTTACGTTAAAATTAAATATTAACACATAATTTTTTCAACACGGTATTCTATTCTTTATACTTCAAACCCTGAAATCATATAACAAATACGGTTGTAATTACTGCATACATTACTTAAATGTATTATATTAAACGTGATGCCGTGCGTATTTTATTTTTGTATAGAATAAACAAAATCAATATAAATATCGTTATTGCAAATCCTGTTATGTTTGACACGACTGTTCCGAGTCCGAAGCCTTCGGGCGCAACAAAAATGTATGTTGATGTTACTGCCGTCATAAACAGCGCAGGAATAAACGATATGAAATAATTTTTTCCGTTTCTACAAAGATAAACAGTGATAGCCCAAAGCGTAAACACAGCCAGCGTCTGATTACACCATGCAAAATATCGCCATAAAACTCCGAACGGAACAAAAAACAGTATAATAAACGTAAGAACAAATACAGGTATTGCAACAAACAGACGTTTTGACAAGCGTTTTTGACTGACGTGCAAAAAGTCGGCGACAATCAAACGTGCAGAACGCAAGGCTGTATCGCCGGAAGTAATAGGCGCCGCAACAACGCCGAGCAGAGCAAGTATGCCTCCAAGTTTTCCAAGCCATGTTATTGATATTTTATTAACAACTTCTGCTCCTGTGTTCGCAGTTTCGGGAAGCCCTGCTGCATATTCCTGCAAGCCATCAACAGAACCGAAAAACGAAGCCGCAGCAGCAGCCCAAATCAACGCCAAAATACCTTCGGCAACCATTGCTCCGTAAAAACATCGCCTACCGTATTTTTCGTTTTTCAGACAACGTGCCATCATCGGAGATTGTGTTGCGTGAAATCCGGATATTGCACCGCATGCTATCGACACAAACATCATCGGAAATATTGGCAAACCGTCTGAATGTTGATTTGACAAACCGTCTGTGATTTCGGGTATTGGAGCGTTGTTTATGAATAACGCACAAAGTATTCCCAAAGCCATAAACATTAAAACAGCGCCAAACAGCGGATAAATTTTTCCTATAAGTTTATCAATAGGAAGCAGTGTTGCTAAAATATAATATGCAAACACAATGACAGTCCACCAAAATACATTTAAATAATCGGGCGTCATTCCTGCGAGCAAGCCTGCAGGTCCTGAAACAAATACTGCTCCCACCAAAATCATAAGCAACACTGAAAAAATTCGCATAAACTGTTTTGCAACAAGTCCTAATTCTTTTCCGTTAAGTTCGGGCAAACTTGCGCCTGCATTGCGCACAGACATCATTCCTGAAAAATAATCGTGAACTGCTCCACCGAAAATTGTTCCGAAAACAATCCATAAAAATGCCGCAGGTCCAAACATAATTCCCATTATTGCGCCGAATATTGGTCCAAGTCCTGCAATATTTAAAAACTGAATAAGAAATATACGCCACCATGACATCGGAACGTAATCAACGTTGTCGGTCATTGAATATGCAGGTGTCTGCCTGTGTTTGTCAATTCCAAAAATACGCTCGGCAAATCTGCCGTAAACAAAATATCCTGCAATCAAAATTGCAATAGCAAAGCAAAAACTTATCATATCTTTATCTGTATTTTTTTGTAAAATTATAAAAAAATTACGGATTATTCGGTCATTAATTAAAAATCATAATTCTATTTCAAATCTATCTAATATTATAGGTAAACTGTTTACACAGTTTCTTTAATTAAAAAGAGGAACTCCTTTTTTAAATAAACTAATAAATTTATGAATGTTTTTTTGTTGTGAATGAAGAAATTTTTTCATAAATATACAAAATAAAATTGCAATACTGAATTTTTTTATTACCTTTGCAGTCGGGTAAGTCTTATACGACCAGCTCCTGTCAAATCCCCCAGGATTGGAAAGTAGCAAGGGTAGATGGTTGTAGCGGTGCGATATAATCAGCTTACCCTTTTTTAATTTAACAATATATAGATATTTTCATAACATTTATTTTTGTCATTTAAAATATATAAATCATGCGAATTGCCGTAGGACTGTCAGGTGGTGTTGATTCAAGCGTTGCCGCTTATATTTTGAAAAGTCAGGGACACGATGTAATTGCTTTGTTCATGCAAAACTGGCATGATACCGCAGGTACGCTTCACGGTGACTGTCCGTGGAAAGACGATTTGGATATAGCTCGTCTTGTAGCGCGTAAACTTGATATTCCTTTTCATTATGTTGATTTAAGCGAAATTTACAGAAAGCGCGTTGTCGATTATATGTTTTCTGAATATGAAAAAGGACGAACACCCAACCCTGACGTGCTTTGTAACCGTGAAATAAAATTTGATGTATTTATGCAGGAAGCTTTCAAATTAGGCGCAGATTTTGTTGCGACTGGTCATTATTGTCGCAAATCCGAAAAAATTATTGATGGCAAAACCGTATATTCACTGCTCGCAGGAACAGATAAAAATAAAGACCAGAGTTATTTTCTCTGTCAACTTTCACAACAGCAACTTGCAAAAGCATTGTTTCCTGTCGGAAATATTACAAAACCGGAAGTCAGACATATTGCCGCCGAACAGAATTTGCCCACTGCCGAACGCAAGGATTCACAAGGAATATGTTTTGTTGGAAAAGTAGATTTGCCTGTTTTTTTACAACAACAATTATCGGCAAAACAGGGAAATACAGTTGAAATTTTACCTGAATATTATGAAAAATCACATCAAAATACTAATAATAAAACTGTCGAACAACTTGCCAAGCCATATATTTACAGACCAAATTCCGGGAAGAAAATAGGAACTCACAACGGCGCTCATTTTTTTACCATCGGACAACGCAAAGGCATCAATATCGGCGGACGCATTGAGCCGCTTTTTGTTATTGGTATTGATGTTTTAACAAATACGCTTTATGTAGGTGAAGGTTTTAATCATCAGGGATTGTTTCGCAAAGCGCTGTTTATTTCAAACAACGAAATTCACTACATCAACGAAAACATGTCGATGGGAATTGGCGAAGAGCGCAATTATCTTGTACGTATTCGTTACCGTCAGCCGTTGCAGAAAGCGCTGCTTGTGCAAAAAGAAGAAGGTTTGTACATTATATTCGACGAGCCTCAACGCGGAATTACCGCAGGACAGTTTGCCGCTTGGTATGATGAAGACGAACTTATAGGTTCCGGAGTAATATATGAATAGAATAATAAAAATGTGTTGACTGTTTAAAACAACGTAAATCATTAAATCTTTGCACACGTATTTTATATATTGCAAAGAATTTAAAAAAATCGTGTAAATTTGCATTTGATTAAAATAAAATGAAAGGAAAAAGATGTTTTTGAGTTTCAAGCCTAAACTGTTCGTAACGTTTAAAAATTATACAAAAGACAAATTCATTGCCGATTTAATGGCAGGGTTGATAGTCGGCATTGTAGCGTTGCCGCTTGCAATAGCATTCGGGATAGCGTCAGGAGTAAGTCCCGAACAGGGTTTGATTACTGCGGTAATAGGCGGATTTATTGTATCGTTTTTAGGAGGTTCAAACGTTCAGATTGGAGGTCCGACAGGCGCATTCATAATTGTTGTTTTCGGCATTGTTGCTAATCCTGAACTCGGAGTTTCGGGCTTGGCAATAGCAACCGTTATAGCCGGAATTATATTGATATTAATGGGATGTCTGAAATTGGGTACAATAATAAAATTTATTCCCTACCCTATTATTGTTGGATTTACAAGCGGTATTGCCCTTACTATCTTTTCCACACAAATAAACGATTTATTCGGTATGTCGATAAATAATATGCCCGGCGATTTTATTTCAAAATGGGAAGTATATTTCAACAATATCGGAAACATTAATTTTATTGCAGCAGGATTAAGCATTACAAGTATTTTTATTATAATAATAACACCGAAATTTTTTAAAAAAATACCGGGTTCGCTTATTGCAATTATAGTTGTAACAGTTATTACATATTTGCTTAAAAAATATGCAAATGTAAACGAAATAACAACAATAGGCGATAAATTTCCCGATTTGACCGCAAGTATAAAATTTTCTGGTTTTGAATTGCCTTCAATAGAAAAAATAAATCAATTATTACCTTCGGCATTTACAATAGCAATGCTTGGAGGAATAGAATCGTTGCTTTCTGCTACGGTTGCCGATGGCGTTACAGGCGACAGTCATAATTCAAACACAGAACTTATTGCTCAGGGAACTGCAAATATTGTGGTTCCGTTTTTTGGCGGTATTCCGGTAACGGGCGCTATTGCACGCACAATGACAAATATCAACAACGGCGGACGAAGTCCTGTTGCGGGAATTATTCATGCAGTTGTACTTTTGTTGATAATGTTTTTCCTTATTCCGCTTGCCAAATATATTCCTATGGCTTGTCTTGCCGGCGTTTTGGTAATTGTTTCATACAATATGAGCGAATGGCGAACTTTTCGTTCGTTGCTGAAAAATTCAAAGTCGGATGCAACAGTATTGATAACAACATTTTTGATAACAACAATTTTTGATTTGACAATCGCTATTGAAATAGGATTGCTGCTTGCAATGTTGCTGTTTATGCGCCGTATGATTGAAGTGAGCAATGTTTCGGTTATAACGGATGTAATAGATTTGTCGAAAGATAAAGAGATATATCGCAGCGAAGAAAAACTTGCTTTGAAAAAAGGAGTTGAAGTTTATGAAATTGACGGTCCGTTTTTCTTTGGAATTGCAAATAAATTTGATGCATATATGAAAGTTATCGGCGAAAAGCCGAAAGTAAGAATAATCAGAATGAGAAAAGTTCCGTTTATGGATTCCACAGGTTTGCGAAATCTGGAAATCCTGTACCGTCTTTCAAAAGCCGAAGATATTGTAGTTGTACTTTCCGGAGTAAATGAACGGGTAAGGCAAATGCTCACAATATCAGGATTATCGGAAAAAATAGGCGAAGAAAATATTTGCGACCATATAAGTAAAGCGGTTGAAAAAGGAAACAGTTATATCAAATAAAACATGGCAAACAAAAAAAAGAAAATCGAACCTGCGGTTTCCAAAAAAACACAACGGACACACCGTCAAACAATAACATTTAATGATATTGAAATGGATGTTATTAAAAATTTTTGCTGTAAATATAAAATTACGAAGCGCACGAAATTTTTTCGTGAAACAATAATATCAGCCATCCTGCAAAAAATCGAAGAAAACCATCCTACGTTATTTTAAGTTTCTGTTGAATTTATATGGAAACATGTCAAAATCTTCATAAAAAACAGAATTGCAGGTTTGAAAAAATTAAAGTCACGTGTATTTTGTATTAATGTTGATTTTGCGCTGTAATTAAAAAGAAAAATATATATCCAAATATCTGTAATTTAATAAATTATTTTAAAAATGTTTACCAAAATTACTAACTGTATTCGCGTAAATCAAATTTTTAATGTACATTTGTAACAAATATATTATTGTAAATTATTTACAGTTATCGGGAATAATTATATTATCAGTTTAATTTTTTATGACAAAACACAAAAAGAAGAAACAAAGCGATTCGGTGAATTTACTGTACGATGAAAGAGTTAGATTCATTGTCGGCATTGCATTTGTATTAATATCAATATTTTTGATATTTGCAATAACATCTCACTTTTTTTCATGGAAAAATATGCAGGACAGTGAAAATTCAGGCGGCAGTCTTGGATATGAAGCAGCATGTTTTATTGTTGATGAAGGTTTTGGTTTTGCAGCTCTGGGAATACCTTTGTTTATTGCAATATTAGGTTGCAGATTGCTTAAAATTCGCGGAATATCATTTGGTAAAACCTTATTGATAACCGTATTAGGTACAATCATTGTTTCCATCACATTAGGATTTATTGACAGTCTATTTAAAACAGCAATTCTGACAAAAGGAATGGGCGGAGCGCACGGACATTTTGTAAGCGAATGGTTAAAAAATCATATCGGCATTGCAGGTACTGTGCTTTTACTGATTTTTGCATTTGTGATACTTGCAATTTTTATAACTAAACGCACCATTTCAAAACTAAAACAAATTTTTATTTCGTTTACAAAACTGTTTAAACGTAATAAAAACAAAAATATTCCTTTTAAAAACAATGAACCGCAAACATATCAACATCCTGTCGAAACCGAAGATGACGATGATATAGATAAAATAGACAATATCGAAAGTCAAAAAAATGTCAACGAAAGAGATGTTGCTGCTGATATTATAATAAACAAACCCGAAGAAGATGAATTTTTAGATCCGGAAGAAATATCGAATATTCATTACGACCCGAACACTCCTTACGACCCTACTCTCGAATTATCGTCATACAAACTTCCTCCTGTTGATTTGCTCGACGATTATGCAGGCAAAGGCGGCGGTGAAATGACAACAGAAGAACTTGAACGTAACAAAAACAAAATTGTTGAAACTCTTTCACATTATAGAATAGGAATAAAACGTATAATCGCTACGCCCGGACCTACTGTAACGCTTTATGAAATCGTTCCAAGCGAAGGAATACGAATTGCTACAATCAAACGGCTCGAAGATGATATTGCACTCAGTCTGTCGGCATTAAGTTGCAGAATCATTGCTCCTATTCCGGGAAAAGGAACTGTAGGTATTGAAATTCCTAACGAAAATCCGGCAATCGTACCGATGAAATCGTTGATTTGTTCTAAAAAATTTCAGGAATCGCGCTACGAATTACCTGTTGTAATGGGAAAAACAATATCAAACGAAACATTCACTTTTGACCTGTGCAAAATGCCTCACTTGCTTGTTGCAGGCGCTACAGGACAGGGAAAATCTGTTGGTTTGAACGCCATAATAACTTCAATGCTTTATAAAAAACATCCATCACAACTGAAATTTGTAATGGTTGATCCTAAAAAAGTTGAACTTACGCTATATTCAAAACTCGAACATCATTTTTTGGCAAAACTGCCGGATGCCGACGAAGCTGTAATTACCGAAAATCAAAAAGTAATACATACGCTCAAATCACTCTGCATAGAAATGGATAATAGATATGCATTGCTTAAAGATGCACAGCTGCGTAATATTAAAGAATACAATGATAAATTTATAAATCGAAAACTGAATCCTAATAAAGGACATAAATTTTTACCGTACATAGTTGTAATTATTGATGAATTTGCCGACTTGATAATGACGGCAGGACGTGAAGTCGAAGAGCCGATAGCACGTCTTGCACAGTTGGCGCGCGCAATAGGAATACATCTTGTAATCGCAACTCAGCGTCCTACAACAAATATTATCACAGGATTAATTAAAGCAAATTTTCCTGCGCGTATTGCCTTCCGTGTTACAATGATGATTGACTCGCGTACAATTTTAGATCAGCCGGGAGCAAATCAACTTGTGGGACGCGGCGATATGCTGATTTCCACAGGCAGTGAACTTACCCGTTTGCAATGCGCTTTGATAGAAACCGATGAAGTTGAAAAAATAACAACTTACATCAGTACGCAGCAGGGATATCCTACGGCATTTGAACTTCCCGAATATACAGGTGAAGATAATGATAAAATCGCAGATGTTGATACAGGCGACCTTGATAAACTGTTTGAAGAAGCAGCACGAATTATAGTTACTGCTCAACAGGGTTCGACATCGCTTATTCAGCGTAAACTTTCGCTTGGTTACAACCGTGCGGGAAGAATAATGGATCAACTGGAAGCGACAGGCATTGTTGGTCCTTACGAAGGCAGCAAGGCACGACAAGTATTGATAACCGATTTGATTTCGCTTGACAATATTTTGGCAGATTTGAGAAACAGGTAAATTTTCACAGACAAAAGGCAATATTATCGAATAATCTTCATTTTTTTACATTTAAATACATAAAAATTTGTTTTATATAAAAGAAAATGTATAACTTTGCAAGCAATAAATATATCTTTGTAAAATGCAGGCTGATTCACATAAAAACAAAAGTATAATATCTGCTATTAACAACAATTCCGACTCAGTGTTCAGACTGGTTGATATAAGTATGCTTACACGCGAAACTAATTTTAATTCGATAAATCAGAAAGTAAATTATTGTGTACGTCATAAAAAAATATTATGTCCGCGCCGTGGAATATATGCCAAATTAACATATTCACGCGAAGAACTTGCAAATAAAATATATACGCCTTCATATATTTCATTGGAACTTGTTCTTAAAAAATACGGAATCATATCGCAACACGACGAAACAATCACATCTGTATGTTATTTATCACGACAAATAAAAGTTGACAACCATGCATTTTCATATCATAAATTTAAAAGAGAAATACTGGTTAATCCTTTGGGAATAGAAAGAATAAACAGCGTTAATATAGCAAAACCCGAAAGAGCATTTTTGGATTTACTGTATCTGGGGAAAAAATACGATTTCAAAAATATTGATACTCTCAACAAAACAACCATAAATAAAATATTACCTATATACAAATCGGAACAACTATTCAAACTCGTAAAAAATCTATTACAAAATGATTGATATAGATAAATACAGATTTTTAGTAATACAGATACTAAAAGACGTTTATTCAGATATTGAATTGGCAAACTGCCTCGGACTTAAAGGCGAGACGGCGTTAATGCTTTTTTATGATTTGCCTCGCTGTTCGGTTGACTTGGATTTTAATTTACTTGACCACCGTAAGGAAAAATCGGTTCTTGAAAAAATAAAAAATATTGTATTGCAATACGGAAATATATTTGACCTTGCAATTATTTTTTTCGGACAGACAATAACATTAAGTTACGGCACGGGAAACAGAAGAATGAAAATAGAAATATCAAAACAGGAATCGGGCAACAGTTATGAAATAAAAAATCTTTTGGGAATAAATATGAGAGTGATGACTGTTAAAGATATGCTTGCTCATACCCTATGCGATTTGTCGGATTCGAGTGTAGTGTTCAACAGAACTGTTTTTGACGCTTGGTTTCTTCTAAATAAAAACATACAGCCAAACAAAGATATAGTTGAAACAAAAACAAAAATGTATTTGAAATATTATTTGCAAAAATGCATTGACAAACTCGAAACAGTTGAAGATACCGAATTGCTTGACGGTATGGAAGAATTTGTAAATATGCGTGTAAAAAATTTTATAAATACCAGACTGCGTCTTGAAACCATAAAATTGCTGGAACACAGCAAAGAAAAAATCACTTTATAAAAATTTATCACATTGCCGATTTTTCGGATAATATGTTTTTAGAACCTTAT
This sequence comes from Prevotellaceae bacterium, assembly GCA_031255755.1. Taxonomy (GTDB): domain Bacteria; phylum Bacteroidota; class Bacteroidia; order Bacteroidales; family UBA932; genus JAIRKV01. The sequence goes on from JAIRRX010000158.1 coordinate 15,048, forward strand.
TTAATTCTACAAATTTTCTATGATATAATTCAATTTTTTTGTAAAAAGTTGAAAACGTGTAATGCCGCCGTAGATGCTGTGATTTTTATCGGGGTAAATCATCATATCAAACTGTTTGCCTGCGGCGATTAATTTTGCTGCCATTTCATAAGTATTCTGAATATGAACATTATCATCTGCAGTGCCGTGAATAATAAGTAATTTTCCGCGCAGGCGATCTGCATAAGTTATTGGTGAATTATCATCATAACCATCGGGATTTTCCTGTGGAAGTCCGTTGTACAGTTCTGTATAGATGCTGTCGTAAAATCGCCAGTTGGTAACAGGAGCAACGGCTATAGCAAGTTTGAACAATTCATACGCATGTAAAATACAGTTCAGCGACATGAAGCCTCCGAAACTCCATCCCCAAATTCCAATTCGTTTTGCATCGATATAAGGCAGTTTGCTTATATATTTTGCAGTTTCAATCTGGTCGATAACTTCGTATTTTCCGAGTTGACCATAAGTTTGTTTGCGAAAATATTCTCCGCGTCCGCCTGTGCCTCTGCCATCAACACAAACTACAATATATCCTTTTGCAGCAAGAACCTGTTCCCAGTCAATTTTAAATGAATTTCTGACTTCCTGCGAACCCGGTCCGCTGTATTGCGTCATTAAAACAGGATACTTCTTACTTTCATCAAAATTAACAGGTTTAATAATATATCCGTTGAGAGTTATGTTTTCGCCTGTTTCAAACTGAAAAAATTCACGTTTTGCGATGTTGTATTCTTTTATCAGTTCACGAAGTTTGGAATTGTCTTCCAGCGTTCGCAGCAGTTTTCCGTCATTTGAATGCAGCGTAACTAAAATCGGCGTATCTGTATCACTGAAAAAATTAATATAATATTTAAAGCCGTTTCCGAATACAACCGAATTTGTACCATTTTGCGCCGACAGTTTTTTCTTGTTGCTGCCATCAAGATTTATACTGTATAGTTCGCGTTGCAAAGGCGATGATTCGCATGAAATATAATAAATTACATTTTGCGTTTCGTTACAGCCGATAAATTCGGTGATTTCCCAGTTTCCTTTTGTTATTTGATTTATAAGTTTTCCATCGATTGAATAACGGTAAAGATGCATATAGCCATCGCGTTCGTTCATTATCAGAAATTCGTTACCATTGCTCAAAAAGGTTAAAAATTTATCATCAACACGTTCTATGTAATATTCTTCGGTATCGCTGTAAATTGTTTGTGTTTCGCCGTTTTCGATATTTGCAAGCAATACGTCCAAATGATTTTGCTTACGGTTGAGACGGATTATGCTTAATTTATTTTTGTTCCATTTTATGCGTGCAATATATTGATTGGTTTCATTGCCTGTGTTCATTTTTGTCGTTTTGTTCGTAGAAATATCATACACAAAAATATTTACAATCGAATTTTCTTCTCCTGCTTTCGGATATTTGAAGCTTTGGTTTTTAGGATACAGTTCATTGTCAAACCTGTTCATGTTATATTCTTTCACGTGACTTTCATCGAAACGATAAAACGCAATTTTTTTACTGTCAGGCGACCATTCAAATGCCTGTGTCAATTCATATTCTTCTTCATAAACCCAATCTGCATGACCGTTTATAATTTCGTTG
>JAIRRX010000004.1 GCA_031255755.1 Prevotellaceae bacterium
TTTCGGATACCGGAACCGATTTCGTCCGCCCAACCCAAAGCCGTAAAAAACTTGCGGATATTTGGATTTTTCGGGTGCGGACTGAAGTTATTCAAATCCATTACGCCGTGGAAATAGGGGTTGTTCGGATTGAGGGTGCGCACAGCATCTTCTTCGATAATCAGTTCGGTAGCAGTGCCATTTGTATATTCGCGGTGGCAAATGATGTTTCCGATTACTTCGCGGAAAATTTTGTCGCGCAAATCAATTCGCTGGTCGCCTTCCATATAGAATTTGTCGGGCAAGTGGCGATTGATAAACTCTTTCAGTTGCAGGTAGGTGTCAATGAGGTTGGTACGAAGTGTTAAGCGGTCGTCCCAACGGTCTTTGTCTTTGATACGCATCATTGCTTCCACTTTGTAGGCGGGCAGCAAATTCTGAATAGTCAGGTCTTTGCCGAAAATCAATGCGGCCGCCAACGAAAAACCTTCTCGATTGTTTTCGTAATCATTCCAATATAATGATGCCTCTCGCAATATCTGTAAATTATCAACTGACAACCACGGATGGTCGGCTCGATTACTGCGAATCAGGTTACGGGCTTTATCAAACAGCAATTCATTCATATCCGACATTTTCAGTCCGGGATAAATGTGCGTTTCTGTGTAGATTGTCCGCTTTTTCAAGAACAGTCCACTAATCGTGTGCTGATTGCCGGTTACATCTAAATCCGTTTCGTATTCGCGAATGTAAATCTTGCCTGCATGGTCGTGTACTTGCGAACTTGCAGGCACTTGAATAGCAATAATTGTTTTTCCCTGATATTCGACAGAAGACGGATTCAAATACGTCACGGGGTTAACATTGTCTTTGGAATTGAGAGCGGTAGCGATATTTTTTAGAAAATTCGCTTTACTTTCTGACTGAATGCCCAAAACCGTACCGTCGTCATCAACGCCCAGCAGGATATAGCCGCCGCGAGTATTGGCGAAACTTACTACCGTTTCGTACAGCGATGACGGGACTTTCGTTTCGGCTTTCTTGAACTCAATGGAAACGCCCTCACCCTGTGCTATTATTTTTTCTATATCTTCGACTGTCATAAAACTACTTTAATTTGGGGCTGTAAAGGTACTAAAAATTACACACATATCGTTATTCTTCGCTTGTATTCAGCGATTCCGGGATTAAATAATAACTAATGTTTCGCACATATAAATCACCCTAAGAAAGCGGGTAATGAAATCATCGCCCGGATGATTATACGTAAAATGGAATCCATACAAAAAAACTACACTTCTCTCCGTTAACTTTCCACCGACATTTTACAAACACATACTTTTGCAAGCGTTCTGAAACGTTTGGGCGCAAACATTTCATATATTTCTGAAAGCTTGGTACACATCGATTTGCGCACTACCGAAAACTGCCTTGCCTCATTCATATAAAATACTGTGGTATATTCATTTTTTCGTACTTTTGCACTTTAATTCAAACAAACAGATATGAGAAACGATGTTATTCCTATAGATTTTAACTTGATAAAAGAAACCAAAACAAGAATATTGGAACTTGCAGATATTGTAAAAAATGAAAAATATAAAGAAGACGATGTGCTTGAAATAATAAGAGAGGTAAATAATAATCTCAAAACAATAAATACTGTACCATATAATTATTATAAGAATTATTATGAAGACTACCAAAAATGGGGTTCTGATATGAAAGAAAAAGAAAAACCTTTCAAAAAATATGCAGATGAATTTAAAAAATTACCATTAGATATTAAACCCTACGATAAGGACGTAGAAGAAAAAATAAAATCACTTGAAGAATTCAATAAAAAATATAACGACAAATATATTGAGAATATCTTTGGTGATTATTTCAACTTTGATTTTAGAACAGCGGTATTATTGCTATCTAAAGAACTTTTTATTAAATATTCAAGACAACGAAGGATTATACGTTTATTTACAGAATATATTTTTAAAATTCCTCGTTTTATTATAAAAATAGCGACAATAGTTTTTTTGTTTCTAATAACAACTTTCATTGTACAGTTTTTAAATGACGCATTGAGCCATTATGATAATTTGTTAACTGGTATAATAGTAACTGTCATTGCTTATTTCATATTAAATAAACCGATTGACAAATTGTTAGATAAATTTTTTTGGCGTATGGCACGGAGACAAACACTTGTCTTATGTAAACAATTAGAAATTTATACCAGCCAGATTAAGGATATAACAGAGTTTATGAAATTGAACTTTCAACCGAAATAAAATTTGGCACACGTTCTATTGCCGTGAAATCCATTATCAGGCGGGAAAATTCTTTTCAATCGGTTTTCCAAACGACAAGGGCGGATATGAATTGAGCAGCTGTAAACGGAATCAAAGAATACAGTAAAATCGGCAACGACAGTGCAGTAAAAATGGCAACAACAGTACAGTAAAGAATCAATAAATCAGTACGTCAATACGTCTATAAATCAGTATTGATGCGCTTCAATACAACACGAAAATCACTCAAAACTAAAATGTTACACAAATAATTATCAAAAAAGAATTTTGGCAGGAAAAAACTCAATATTATTTTGTATCTTTGCATCCGATGTTCAAATTGAAACAAATAGATAATGTCAAAAACATATTTCATACGTAGATGAAACAAATACGCATTAAAAATTCAAATAAAACGAGTTATGAAAACCAACATTACACATAGCGTAAGAGAAGTGATTGAAACGCTTGATAAAGGGATAGTGATTTCCGTATCAGATTTTCCCGAAGCGGTGCAAAGTCCCAAAGCAGTAAGTTTGATACTCAATGCGTTAGTTTCGGAAGGCATTTTGCGCAAACTGTCGAAAGGACGATTTTATAAACCTGAAACAGATAAGTCCGGAGAATTGCAACCGGATACATATCAGGTAATTAAAGATTTTCTCACAAAAAACGGACGGCTGATTAGCTACACAACAGGACATTCGGTTTTCAAAGATTTAGGGCTGACAGCGCAAGAGCCTGATATTATTCAGATTGGAACGAGAAAAGATAAACGCCCCATTGTAAGAGGTTCGTTCCGCATCCATTTTTTGAAGCAGGAAAACATTATTACAGCGGAAAATATCCCTTTGTTGCGTATTCTCGACTGTCTGCGTCTATTCAAAACCATTCCCGACACAACGCCCGACACGGCTTGCCAACGCTTGCTGCAACTCGTTAAAGACCTCAATATACAACAGATTTCGGAAATCAAAGAACTTGCACTCAACTACACACCACAAGCTATTGCTCTTTTGGGTGCGATGCTTGAAACGCTGTATCAGGACGAAGATATATTCGCTTTGTTCAGCCAACTGAATCCGATAACAGATTATAAACTTTCAATCTCTGAAAAGGTGTTGCCTGTGCAGAAAAAATGGAATATAAGATAATATGATAATACTCGAAAATATGCAAGCATTGGACGAATACATACGGCAGGGCGAACCCTCTCAACGAGAGAAAGCGCAAACTTGGCTTCGCGGAAGTGAATAACGAGATTTTTGCAAAACATTCGTGGTATTTCCGTAATGCACTTGTCAGAGCGAACTACGAGGATTTGTCTCGTGGAATACACAAAACAAATGTCTTTCTTGTCCGTTTTCTCGAAAATGCGCTGCTTGGCGAAACCAATGAATTGAAAAACCGCACAATGCACATCCGTTTCAAAGAAGAGGATTTGCAAGTACACAGAAATACAGGTGCAACAGTAAGGGTAAATGACCCTGTAAAAACAAAAAATGACCCTGTAAATAATATTTTGAGTTTAATTTCTAAAAATAAAAACATTACATACGACCAATTAGCCGAACAAACTGGCGTATCACGTGCTACAATAAAACGGCATATTCAAAAATTAAAAAAAGCACAAATTTTAATTCGTATCGGCGCCGACAAAAACGGTTCGTGGAAAATAATTGCCCCCAAATAATATGAAAATCCAATACGCTTCCGATTTGCATTTAGAGATGATAAAATCCCACCTCCCACCCTCGTTAAAAAAACAACACTCTTTTATTATTCTAACTCCACCGTCCAGTTCACGCTTTGAATTTCAACGTCCAGTTCTCGTAACTGTTTGGAATATGAATCGACTTTTCGCCTCAATTCCGCCACGTCAATGGTGCGAATATACCTTATTTCC
>JAIRRX010000005.1 GCA_031255755.1 Prevotellaceae bacterium
TCTGTTTTAACGACTGCTTAATACGAAGTCATGTTATTAAGTTCACATCGTCTCTTAACAAGTATATTATTCTAAATTTTAAATTATCAACAATATGGAATTTTGTTATCTTTAATGAAATTTATTTTATCTTTGTCATCATTTTTAGAACTTATAGTAGATTAATAAAAAGAAATCAATATGAAAACATTGAGTTTATTTATCATAACGGCGTTTATAATTGTGCTTGCAGAAAGTTGTAAAAGTACGGGAATGCAAGCCTTAACGCAAGGAAAATATTACACTGCCTGTTTTCAGGCTATTGATAAACTGCGCTCGTCACCCGACAATGAAAAGGCTACAAATGCCTTGATGCAGGCTTATCCGCTTGCGGTACATTATACGGAAAGAGAAACCGAACATCTGTTGACATCCGTATCGGATGCAAATCGCTATCAGAAAATTTTTGAGTTATATTCTGTGATGAACAGTATTGCTACGGAAATTTCGCGCTGCCCTGCTGCTTTGCAAATTATTCCACACGCCGATTATTACAGTGCGCAGCTCGAAACTGCACGCAACATGGCTGCCGAAGAAAGTTACATGCTGGCTGTTAACAGTCTCAGTGTAGGAACTCGTTCTGCCGCACGACAGGCGTATTTTCAATTTCAAAAAACAAATTCAATATTTCCGGGTTACAGAGATGTTGCCGTCAAAATGCAACAGGCTAAATGGATGGCTACGCTTAAAGTTGTGCTGGAGCAGATACCCGTGAACGGACAGTACAAAATAAGCGCCGAGTTTTTTCAAAACAAGGTTTTTGAATATTTTTCGACAAGCATACGCAATGAATTTATTCAGATATTTTCACCCGAAGAAGCCGAAGATATAAACTTGTATCCCGACCAGATAATTCGTTTGAATTTTATTGATTTTGTTGTTGGGCAGATGCGTGAAAGCAGAAATTCTTATGAAGTAAAGCGCGACAGCGTCAAAACAGGCACATACAAAGACAGAGACGGCATATCGCACGACGTGTACGGCACAGTAAAAGCCACTGTTACAAGCAGAAAAATTGAAGTATCGTCAAGCGGTATCCTTAACGCTTTAATTATTGACTATCGAACAAATGTTATTCTTTCGCAACAGCGTTTTCCCGGTACTTTTATCTGGTCTGATTCGTATGCTACGTTCAACGGAGATGAACGCGCATTGAGCAGAAAAGAATTGGACATGTGTCGCCGTTCTGCGCCTTCAGCGCCGCCACCGCCGCAGGAAATGTTTGTACAGTTCACCGTACCGATATTCAATAATCTTACGCAGTTCATTCAAAATTATTACAGAAGATATTAAAAAGTTGATTGATTATCCGAAAAATTAGCGTGATTTTTTTAATTCAATAATTAGTTATCACATACTTACAAAATGTATTTGATGTTTGGCGGATTATAAATGAAAAGAATTTTTAACCGTTAAAAATCAGAAACTCGAATAACATGAATGACTTTTGTACTTTTATTGTAATTTTGCACTCAAAATTGATGTGTTTTGAATAATATTGAAGAAAAATTTAAAGAAGGTCTTATTTTTTCGATTGACAAGCCTTATCGGTGGACATCTTCGGACGTCATACGGAAAGTACGGAGTATTTTACGGTATCAATATAAAATAAAAAAAATAAAGGCAGGACATGCCGGCACTCTTGACCCGCTTGCGACAGGCGTTCTGGTTGTTTGTATAGGCAGAGCCACAAAGCAGGCAGAAGAAATTCAGGCAGGTGAAAAAGAATATATCGCAAGCCTTCGTTTTGGAGCAACAACGCCCTGTTGCGACCTCGAAAAGCCCGTTGATGCGGTTTTTCCATACGAACATATCACTCGTGAAACTCTTGAAATTGCATTGAAAAAATTTACGGGAATGATAGAACAGATTCCACCGCTTTTTTCGGCAAAAATGATAAACGGAACTCGCGCTTACGAATTTGCCCGCAAAGGCGAAAATGTTGAAATCAAATCATCGATGGTTTATATCAAAGAAATAGAAATTGTTGAATTTGATTTACCTGATGTTGTTTTGCGAATTGTTTGCAGTAAAGGTACATATATTCGTTCAATCGCTCGTGATTTGGGTTTTGAACTGCAAAGCGGAGCGCATCTTACAAATCTGTGCCGCACCCGAAGCGGAGATTTTTTATTAAATCAGAGCCTGAAAATTGATGATTTGGAAAATTTTTTCAAGAATTTTGAAACAAAATGAACTTTTTTTCGTATACAAGGCATTGAAAGAAGATAATTTTTTATTATAGTCTTTGTAATAATAATAAAATCAGTTAATTAATAAATCAAACGAGATGAAATTAAATCAGTTTAATTTTAAGCTGCCACCGGAACTTATTTCAAAATATCCTTCGTCCGAACGGGACGAATGTCGATTAATGGTTATTGACAGAAAAAAAGGCAAAATAGAACACAAAATATTTAAAGATTTGGTAAAATATTTTGACAATGGCGATGTAATGATTTTTAACGACACAAAGGTTTTTCCTGCACGGTTGTATGGAAATAAGGAAAAAACAAAAGCCGCAATAGAAGTTTTTCTTTTACGCGAACTTAATCCTAATCAGAAACTTTGGGATGTTTTGGTTGACCCTGCACGAAAAATACGCATAGGCAACAAATTATATTTTGGCGACCACGACGAACTTGTTGCCGAAGTTATTGACAATACAACATCGCGTGGACGTACTTTGCGTTTTTTGTGTGATATGCCTCATGCCGAATTTAAAAAAATGCTTTTTCAACTTGGTGAAACTCCTCTTCCGCACTGGGTTCGTCCTAAAGTTGAAAAAATTGACAATGAACGTTATCAAACGGTTTTTGCAAAACAGGAAGGAGCGGTTGCTGCTCCTACGGCAGGCTTGCATTTTAGCAATATATTATTGAAACGTCTGGAAATAAGAGGCGTAAAATTTGCATATATCACGTTGCATGTTGGATTGGGAAATTTTAGAGTGATTGAAGTTGAAGATTTATCGAAACATAAGGTAGATTCCGAAAAAATTTTGATAAGCGATGAAACTACAGAAATAGTCAATTCGGCAAAAGATAAGGGAAAGCGAGTTTGTGCCGTTGGAACAACCGTTTTGCGTACGCTTGAAACATCTGTTACAACCACAGGCAGACTGATTCCGTTTGATGGCTGGACAAATAAGTTTATTTTTCCGCCGTATGAAGTTAATATTCCAAACAAAATGATTACAAACTTTCAGATGCCGCTTTCTAAAATGTATATGATGGCTTGTGCTTTTGCAGGATATGATTTTTTACGTGAAGCATATAACGTTGCGATAAAGGAAAAGTACAGTTTTGGCACCTATGGCGATGCGATGCTGATATTGTGATATTATCATACTTAATATTTTTAGTTGGTGAATGTTCTACATTTGTATGTAGAACATTTTTTTAATCGTTTCGTCCTGTATTCGTTTAATACGCAAAGCGATACAGAGCAATACTCTGTATTAATTAATATCTGCATGATTTTAGATGTATTCTGTCAACAACCGAATTTATGTGGTTTTTATTTTCGCCTTTATCTGTTCAAAGCCTCTCCCGAAAACGCCCATAACAGATGCCACAGTTATAAATGCATTTTTATCAACTTCTTTTATGAGCCTGTAAAGTTCATTGGTTTGATATTTTTTAAGTACAACAAGCAAAACCTTGTTTTCTTCTTTGGTAAACCATCCTGTTGAATTCATTACCGATACGCCTCGATGCAATTCCGCGCTTATTCTGTCTGCAATTTCTTCGTATTTTTTTGAAAATATGAATATTTGTACCGACTGTTTTGCTCCCGACAGTAAAAAATCGAGCGTGCTGCTCATTACCGCAATAAGAATGTAGCCGTACATTACTTTGACAAAATCGTGAGAAACGAAAAATGATGATGCAATTATCACCAAATCGAAGTACAGTATTATTCGTCCGGGAGTAACGTTACGATATTTATTGATAAGCAAGGCGACAATATCGGTTCCGCCTGTGCTTCCGCCTTGTGTAAATGTTATTGCTATTCCTGCTCCCGAAAAAATTCCGCCCATGATGGCGCACATTAGAGGACCATTGTCATTATGAAAATCTTCGATGAATTTTGTACCTGTTGGTATGCTTTCAATAATTTCGGGAATAATCTGAAAAAAGACGGTAACGATAACGGTTGCAATTATTGTTTTAATCGCAAAATTTTTACCGAGTACTTTTATTGATATTAGCAGCAGGGCAGCATTTAATATGAAATATGTATAACCTATCGGGAAACCTGTTAAATAATAGATAATTGTTCCGATGCCGCTCACGCCTCCGCCGACAATATGGTTTGGAATAAGAAATACTTCCCAGCCCGTTACGTACAGAAGCAAGCCAAGTGTTATCAGAAAATAAGTTTTTATATATGCAAGAGTTTTGTTCATAACCTTAGTTCTGATGTTTTTTATATGTCAAATATTCACAACCATTTATTGATATTTGGGTTTGGCGTAAGTGATAATCAATCGCGGCGGCTGTGAACTCGATGAGCCTTTCAGCAATGTCTGATATAAAAGAGCTTGATTTTCAATGTATGAATATGTTGTTGATCCGTAATATGATGTATTTGTTAATTGCAAATATGGCGAAACATATATTATCACCGAATTTGAAGTTTCTATATTTTTGATTATGCTTATAAAGTCGTAAGTTACTTTCATCGAGTATTTATGCAGTGTTCTATTCAGCGCTCCGCCAAATAAAGAGGAATTAAGTTCGTTAATTGACAAAAGATGCGGATACGAAACTGTTGCCGTATCGGATGTTTTCTGTCTTGAACGGTAAAACAGCCCTATCGGCGTTACTGTTTTATCAGGTTCATATCCTGCAAAACGCTCAACATCAAATTCGAGCATAACACGCGATATTGCTATTTGTTCTATATTCAAATTTTTTGCTGTTAACCAGTTTTGTATGTCGTCTTTTCTTATTTTTATCATTGGAGTAATTCCGAACAGCCCCTGAATGTACAGCGTACTGTCTAATGCTGCTGTTGACGAAGTATCATTCAGCGATGCAGTATTTATTTTCAGCGAATGTGTTGCGGTTGTGTAGTCGTGCTGTACGGCAGTAAACGATTCCATATATCCCGCATTGTAATGCCAATAGTTGGCAGTGGTATCTTGTCCGTCTCGTTTATAATATACTGACAAACTTATGCTGGTAGTACTTAACGGAATTCTGTTCATTCTGCCTGTAATTCCGGATGCTACATCGTCGGATGTAATATACAGCCCTTTAAAATATTCGTAAAATAAATCTATTGAGTCGTATGTCATTACATCCATTGGAGCGGATGTAAGTTTTTCGCCTATGGAGTTATCAAGACGTATTTTGATTGTGTCTGCAATGTCCCATCTGTCTTTTGGCGTTCGCTGGTAATCTTTGGTGCCAACAGGAACAGGAGCTATCATCGAATTTATATCTACTGTCGGATAATAAATCGAATCATAGTAAATTTTCTTATTTAACTCGTAAACTTTTAATGTCTGGTTATATGAATTATCGCCTGTGCGGTCTGTAACAATCATTTGCAAAACGACAGAATCAACGGTATGCGTTGTTCCGAAACTTACGCTGTCGGTTGTAGGCGCTATCTGAAAAGCCATACCTGCTGTTGTTGTTCCGAACATCGGGTCATAATAACTGCCGAACGAGTTGTATTGAAGGTTTTTTGTCATAACCGAGTCCAGAGTTATATTGTACACCGAAGGATAGAGCGTATCGGTTACAAGTGTAATCTGTTCATCATCAGGAATAAAATCAATACCGATAGTTTTATCAACATTAGTGCAGGATGCAAAAAGTAATATCAGTATGAAAAAAAATAAAATTTCTGCTTTTTTAGTAAATTTTTCAATCATGTTTTTGTAATATTTTTTCATAAAAATTTGCATAATTTTGAGGATCATCTATATCTTGATGTTCGAGTATTGGTTTTTCTTTTTCGCGTGCATAATCATCAATTTCTTGATTGATTTGGTTTGCTCCAAAAATGATTCCATCCGAATAATCAATCGCAAATTTTATAAAATGTTCATAGTCCGGTTTTTCTATTAAATTTTCTATATGTTTGGGTTTGAGATTTTTAATTGTTAATTTTCTATTAAGAGTATCGCTGAATGTACCTTCAAACCCGTCGTTATACAGCGATAAAACTATTTTTGAATTTTTAATAATATCATCTTTATAGGCGACTTTCAAAAACAGAGGCACCATGAATGAAAACCACCCGTGGCAATGAATAATATCAGGAATCCATTGCAGTTTTTTTGCAGTTTCAAGCACGCCGCGTGCATAAAATATTGCTCGCTCGTCATTATCGGCAAATGGAATTCCAGCATCATCGACAAATAAATATTTTCTGCGGAAAAAGTCTTCATTATCAATAAAATAAACCTGCATTCTGGCTGCCGAGATAGATGCAACTTTTATCAAAAGAGGATGGTCGTTGTCGTCTATTATAAGGTTTACTCCCGACAATCTGATTACTTCGTGTAATTGATGACGGCGGTCGTTTATACAACCGTAATGAGGAACAAAGGTTCTTATCTCGTTTCCCATTTCCTGCACTGCCTGAGGAAGTTGCCTGCATATAACAGAAACATCATTTTCAGGTAAATATGGCGCAATTTCCGAACAAACAAATAAAATTTTTGCGTTTTTCATCTAAATATTTATTATTTGTACCAGTTATGATACAGACTGCAAATGTAGTAATTTTTTTGCTACATGCGAAATATAATAATCAAATAATAACGTTAATATTATTTATTTTATCAAAAAAACACTGAAACATCATTGAGTTTATATTGATAAAAACTGCTTTACAGTTGTTTAATGTATAGCTTGTTTGTTTTGGTTTTTAATATTGTTTTATTTTGCAATATACTTATAATCAATAATTATATTCGTAAATAAATCGCTATGCAAAGAATGATATTCAAAATTAATTTTTGATACAATCATTACATTTGTTAATGTTGATATTTTTTAAGATTTCTTTTTGTTAAATTGTGATGAAAGTATTAATAAATGCAACTTTTGGGTTATCCGTAAATCTTGTTGATATTAAACAGGATTTGGAAATGCGCCTGATTTTAAAATATTGTGATATAAATTCTGAGCGAATATGAATTAGAAAGAAACATAATTTACGGATAACTGTTTTTGCTAAATATTAAAGGATTGATATATAAAAAATAATGCTGTTATCTGTTTATTGATTAATACGAAGCACAATATTTTTTTTAACCGATTAGACAGCAAAGGTCAAATTTGTCAAAATTTTAGACTACTTTTGTACTTGAATTTTCAAAAATACAAAATTATGTTTATAGATAACTCTGTTAAATACAAAGTTGCAGATATTAATCTCGCCGACTGGGGGCGTAAAGAAATAGAAATTGCAGAAAAGGAAATGCCCGGATTAATGGCAATTCGCAAACAATATTCATTCCAAAAACCTTTAAAAGGCGCACGAATTATGGGTTCGTTGCACATGACAGTTCAAACTGCCGTGCTTATTGAAACGCTCGTGGAACTTGGCGCGGATGTTCGCTGGTGCAGTTGCAATATTTTTTCAACACAGGATCATGCGGCGGCAGCCATTGCGGCAGCGGGAATTCCTGTATTTGCATGGAAAGGAGAATCCCTTGAAGATTATTGGTGGTGTACGGCAATGGCATTAACTTTTCCCGACAACAAAGCTGCAAATTTAATTGTAGATGACGGTGGAGATGCAACTTTGCTTGTACACAAAGGTTTTGATGCCGAAATAGATGCTTCAATACTTGATATTGCTGCAAACAGTTATGAAGAACAGGTTGTAAACAATGTGCTTAAATCAATTTTAAATGAAGATTCGGATAAGTGGCATCGAGCAGTAAAAGAGTGGAAAGGTGTATCGGAAGAAACTACAACAGGCGTACACCGTTTATATCAAATGAAAGAAGCTGGCAAACTGTTAGTGCCTGCGATTAATGTTAATGACTCCGTTACAAAAAGCAAGTTTGACAATCTGTACGGCTGTCGCGAGTCGCTTGCGGATGGAATTAAACGTGCAACCGATGTGATGATAGCGGGAAAAGTTGTGGTTGTTTGCGGATACGGAGATGTGGGCAAAGGTTGCGCACGTTCAATGCGAGCTTACGGAGCGCGCGTAATTGTTACCGAAATCGACCCGATTTGCGCATTGCAGGCGGCAATGGAAGGTTTTGAAGTGAAAACTGTTGAACAAACTCTTGACGAAGCAAATATTTATATTACGGCAACAGGAAACCGCGATATTATCACATACGAACATCTGAAAAACATGAAAGACCAGTCAATAGTATGCAATATCGGACATTTCGATAACGAAATTCAGGTACAGCAACTTGAAGACGATAAATCGGTAAAAAAAGTACAGATAAAACCTCAAGTTGACAAATATGTTTTTCCTGATGATCATTCGATTTTTCTTTTGGCTGAAGGTCGTTTGGTAAATCTTGGATGCGCAACCGGACATCCTTCGTTTGTTATGAGTAATTCGTTTACAAATCAAACTCTTGCACAAATCGAATTATGGACAAAAAATTTGGATATTGATGTTTATCGTCTTCCGAAACATTTGGATGAAGAAGTTGCACGGTTACATCTTAAACAACTTGGCGTTAATCTTACAATTCTGTCGCAAAAGCAGGCAGAATATATAGGAGTGCCTGCTGACGGACCATTCAAAGCAGAACATTACAGGTATTAAACAGTTGATTTTGGCAATATCATTAAATTCTTAATTAAAAAACTGAAACATTCAAAAACTTAATGCTTGCCATACTTTTATCGTTGCCTGCTACGGACACAAACAAAACGACACTGTTACAGACTGCATATTGAATGCGCTGTTGGAAAGCAAAAACTTTTTCAAATTGCGGTCGGAACTGGAAAATGTAGAAGATAAACTGTCCGAAGACTATCTGCTTTACTATATTATATGATTTACTGATAACAGGCTTTTGATAAAGTGCAGCAATATATTTATTTTTTCGGATTGCGCTAACGCTTAATGACGGCGCGCCTTTACATTGATATTAAAATTCTGCGAACTAATATCGGTTAAGACAATTTGTGTTAAATAAACTTAAAATACAAGATACCATTGCATCATTTTGACCTTTTCTCGCATCTATAGAGAAAAAGACGGAAAAGAAAACAAATGAAAGACGACAAAGACATATTCAACATTAAACAACTATTATTTACGATGATAGTAATTGTTTTGTTTTGTATGTCGTGTGTGAATGATGAATTTAATTTGAAAGTTAACACAACTGAAGAAATTGTTATTGCAAATGAGATGGAAACAACCATCAAAACAATAGGCGCTATTTACAGAGAAGTGGAAATAATATCGGAAAACATAAAAAAAGGACAGGCAATAGGTGTCATTATAAACGAAGAAGAAAACAAATGGGAATATGTTTTTGATACGGATTTATTGTCGGGAAAAGTTGCTGTTGAATACTTTGCACAAAATACAGACAATAACGAAATAAAAAATGTTGACTGTTCGAAATTAAAAATTCATTATTACGAAAATATATGGATGCGTTTGTTCGGCTCTTTTACCATAGAAAATATAAGCGTATCTCAACAAAGTAAGAAATACGGCATTTATACGGAAGAATTCGGATATGCGGATGTCAATTCGTCAACGATTCCCGATATTGCTGTTACTTCGGATTATACTGTTGATTATTATTCTGCGCAAAGAAATATTTCGGGGCAGATTGTATTTTCAGGTTCAGGTTACGGCTACAATCAATTATCGGGAAATCATAGACATACAATAACGAAAGATATTAAAATTGATATAACAACATTTAATATCATAGATGGAAAAATGACGGTTATTATAGACAAATATGGCGAAAGATTTCCTGTGGAAATAGAATATTCGGAATCGGGACGGACAGTGAAACACAGAGATAACGAACATAATACTTATTACAGTAACACACAAAAATAAAATATTGTTTAATAAAAATAAAAATAGGAAATGAAAAAGATGAAAAAAATTATTTTAGCTACATTTTTAGCGATTTCAGTATTAAGCATGACGACTTCATGCAATTCGGATGTAGAACCGGTAAAATGGACTCCGCAATCAATATTTGCAATGGATATTTCGAGTTTAATGAGAAATGGGCTATTCGGTGTTTTTGCTTATGAAGAGTTTATATCGGCAAAAATTGCCAAAGGAGAAGATTTACCTCCGGCAATTACAGTTCTTGAAGATGAAACGACTGGCGACATTACAGGATGGCAATCCGATTTTACAAATGAACCATCATATCTTACAGGTAAAATAATAGTTACGTTTAACGGTTCTCCTCTTGATAATGATGTTACAAAAACTATTGACTGTTCACAAATAAAATTATCCGATGAATCAGGTAATATTATCACGCTTTTTGGCACGATTGAGGTAATAAATAATTCAACAACCGATACCGAAACATCTCGTACTGTAAACACAAACCAGTTTGGTTGGGGAAGAGAAAATAACGATTTGTCTTTAATAGGCTATTATAGCTTTAATAGTAAATATTCAAACAAAACGATGACCGAATGTAGAATCAGTGGCAATGGCATATATGGAAATCATCGCGAACATGGAGCATTTACGCAGGATATTGTTGAAGAGCTCGTTGTTGGTCAATATTCTTTTTTCACAGGCGGGTCA
>JAIRRX010000089.1 GCA_031255755.1 Prevotellaceae bacterium
AATAAGTTATTTTTTTTATTAATACAAGTTTTTTGTTGATATATTTTTTTGTAATTGTGATGAATATAAATATTAAATAATCGATGTTCAAAATGAGTTTTATGCATCCGATAAGCAACTGTTTTAGCCTGTTATTGCGGCGTTATAGTGAAGCAGGAATAGAACGTCATTGCGAGGAATGAGCGTAGCGAATGACGAAGCAATCCAGAGTAAGAACGTCATTGCGAACCCGTAAGGGTGAAGCAGGAAGCAATCCTGCCGTAGCCGTCATTGCGAGGAGTGTAACGACGAAGCAATCCAGTTTTCTTATTAGCATTTCCTTTTTTTCTGGATTGGCTGCGCCGAACTCCGCTTCGCTTCGGTTGCTTCACCGCTTCGCGGTTCGCAATTACGGGCTACTTCACCCTGACTGGTTAGCAATGACGGGCTTGTTTTTTGGTAGCACGCAATTTATTTTTGAAAAACCTGCGTCATTTCAATATTATATAAATCTTTAAAACATATAAAACGATAAACTTTATTAAATAAATCAACTTTATTGGATTTATATTTTTGACATTATATAATTTCTATTCCCTGCTCGGCGAGCAGTTCCATGCCTAAATTGCGAAGTCGGTATTTTTGAATTTTGCCGCTTGCCGTCATTGGAAATTCTTTTATAAAAAATATATATCTTGGTATTTTGTAACGCGAAATATTTCCGTGACAGTAAGTCAAAATATCTTCTTCGGTAAGAGTTTCACCATCTTTAAGCGAAATAAATGCAGCAACCTGCTCTCCATATCTTGGGCTTGCAAGTCCTACAACGTCAACATTTTTTATCTGCGGCAAGTTATACAGAAATGTTTCTATTTCGCGTGGATAAATATTTTCGCCTCCGCGAATTATCATATCTTTTATTCTTCCCGTTATTCGATAATTTCCATTTTCATCTTTCACGCCCAAATCACCAGAATGAAGAAATCCGTTCTTGTCAATAATTTCAGAAGTTGCTTCAGGATTATTATAATATCCTTTCATAATATTATATCCGCGACAGCACATTTCGCCCTGTTCTCCTATGGCGCACTCTTTGCCTGTGTCTGGGTGTATAACTCTGACTTCCACAAACGGAAAATCATGTCCTACGGTTGTTGCACGAACTTCAGCCGTATCGGTTGTTCGAGTGGCAGTCATTCCGGGCGAAGTTTCCGTCATCCCATACACGCTTATGACGTTGCAGTGCATTCGTTCCATAACCTGTTTCATTGTTTCTATAGGACAAACCGAACCTGCCATGATTCCTGTCCGCAGAGAAGTCAGGTCGAACATGTCGAACATTGGATGGTTAAGTTCCGATATAAACATTGTGGGCACTCCGTAAAGTACCGTACAACGTTCTTTGTGTATGGATGCAAGCACTTTGAGCGGGTCAAAATCTTCAACCATAACCATTGTAGAGCCGTGAGTAATTACAGCGCACATAGCAAGTACGCATCCAAAACAGTGAAACAGCGGAACGCAAGTAAGCAGTTTATCGGCGGATGTGAAATTCATAAATTCACCGGTTGCCATTCCACAGTTCAAAATATTATGATGCGACAACATTACTCCTTTTGGAAATCCTGTTGTGCCTGATGTATATTGCATGTTTACTTCTTCATGACAATTTATTGCAAGCGCAATTTTACGCAACGATTCTTTGTCCATAAATCGTCCCATTACGATAAGCTCGAGAGTTGTGTACATACCTCGATATTTTTCCTGTCCTATATATACTACATTCTTGAGTTCCGGAAAGCGCTTACTGTCAAGTTCGCCGCGGTTTTGAGTTTTAAGTTCAGGAACCAAATCGTAAATAATATCAATGTAATTATTTTCACGATAGCCGTTTACTATACACATTGTATGAATATCGGCATTCTGCATTATATATTCCACTTCCGATTTTTTATAGTTGGTATTTATGGTTACCAGTACAGCGCCGATTTTAGCAGAAGCAAACATAAATGTCAACCAGTCGGGAACATTTTTTGCCCATACGCCTACCTTGCCGCCTTTTTTTACTCCAAGCAAAAGCAAAGCACAGGCAATGTTATCAACACGTTCATTAAATTCTTTGTATGACAGTCGTAAATTTCTGTCGGGATAAACCAAAAAATCGTGTTCAGGAAGTTCGGCAACCCATTTTTCAAGTAAACCGCCCAAAGTATCATCAATAAGAGATATGTTTAATTCGTTGGTATTAGGTTGTTTTAATTTGTCAGACATAAATACTGTATTAAAAAATAATTAAAATGGCGTATAAGTTACAGCCAGAACTTTTGCATTCTCACCTTTTCGACTCGATGATACACAATGAGGAACGACAGAGTCGTAATATATACTGTCGCCTGTAGCAAGAGTAAAGATTTCGTTTCCGTAATAAATAGATATTTCTCCTTCAAGAACATAGAAAAATTCTTCGCCTTCGTGACTTTGATAATATTTTTGAAACGGAGGCAGATAATGGATATTGACTATGTAAGGTTCCATATTTCTGTCATGTTTTCCTTCAGCCAGCGAAAAATAATCCATGTGCGAACGATAGGCTGCATGTTCTTCGGCAAGTCGCGCTGTTGGCGACAGTTTACGATGTCTGGTTATTACCGGTCCTACTTTTTCGTACCCATCGAGCAAAGTTCCTACACGTACGCCAAAGCAGCGTGCAAACTTTGACAAGAACGATATTCGCGGAATAACTTCACCACTTTCGATAAGTTCGATTTGTGAAGGTTCAAGCCCTGCCGCCTTTGCAGCATCTTCAATAGATACGTTTGCTGTTTCTCGTAACTGTTTAATTCTTTTCCCAAAATTTTCCATTACATTATTTTTAAAAATATGGCAAATGTAAATATTTTTTCAAATACAAACTATAAAAAATCGCAAAAGTATTAATTATCAATTTGTACTGACGATTACAATTTATAAGCATGATGTGTTTTTACTTAACAGTATCAATAATTTACAAAACATTAAATTAACTTTATATCAGACATATTACATAATAGTTATTTTGTAAGTTTGCCTGATGCTATACAAAAAATAATGAATTGTCAGTTTTTAAAATAAATATTGCAGAATTGAAAAAAACAGTATATTTGTGCGTTTTATTGATTGAAGATTATGTTTTTTGAAGATATAAATCCGCACACATTTTCGTATGTCGTATTGCCGATAATGATTTTTTTTGCGCGTATATGCGATGTAACACTTGGTACGCTTCGTGTGATTTTTGTTGCACACGGGCAAAAATATATTGCGCCGATTCTTGGATTTTTTGAGGTGTTTATTTGGATTATTGTGATAAGCGAACTGCTCAACAGTGCAAACAACGTGATTTGTTATGCTGCTTATGCAGGCGGCTACGCAACGGGAAATTTTGCAGGTATGCTTTTAGAAGAACGCATTGCAATAGGAATGGTTTTTATGCGAATTTTTGTAACAAAAGGAGGAAAAGAATTGGCAGAAAAATTTCGGAGCAACGGATTCGGAGCAACATTGACACACGCCGAAGGTTCGGAAGGAAATGTTGACATTTTGCAGGTTGTTGTTGCTCGCAAATTTGGTAATGATGTTCAAAAAATACTAAATGAGTTCAATCCTGATATTTTCTATGTTATTGAAGATGTGCGAAGTGTAAAAAAAGGAATATTCCCGAAAAAAAAATCTCTTATAAATTACCTTCGTCCCGGAAAATAATTATAATTTTGCATCTCGAAAAAACAATTTTCACGCATAAATTGTCCTATGGTGTAATTGGCAACACGTCTGACTCTGGATCAGAAGACTTCAAGTTCGACCCTTGATAGGACAACTAAAATATGTTATCAAAGCAAACCAAAGCGTATTGAAATGATAACATATTTTTATTTTACATCAGATTATATCTACTTATCAGAAATATTAAAATTTAGTTGGCTGTATTTTTTATAAGTTTTGCGGAAAACTTTTTCATCTGACAAAATCGAACGACATAGTTATAATATAATTACTAATCAATTAATTCAAAATATTAAAAACTATTTTATAAAAACTCTATTTCCTTACATTTCACATCTTTTACCCTTAATTGAATATTTGCAACTCCGCGATAATAATTTTCGGCAATCGAATAGCAAATATCTATGGGATTTCCGCCTTTTATGAACTCCAAATGTTCCGACAAATTAAAAGCAATACCATGAAAAGGACGATAAGGTTCATCTTCCTGAATTATTTCAAGTTTTATATGTTCGCCGAATTGCCCTACTTTTCGACTGTTTCCGTTATCATACACATTTTGGGTAAGAAAAACAGGCGACATGTTTCCGGGTCCAAAAGGCTGAAACTGTTTTAGAATTCTGAAAAATTTAGGCGTTATTTGCTTAAAATCCAAATGTGCATCAATCTCAACTTGCGGTATCATTATTGATTCATCAATGTTATCGGTTACATATTTTTCAAATCTGTATTTAAATTTTTCAAGATTTTCTTCTTTCATTGTAAGACCTGCGGCATAAGTATGTCCGCCGAAAGTTTCAAGCAAATCTGAACATGCTTCAACCGCCTGATACAAATCAAAACCGGGAATACTGCGAGCCGAACCGGAAATACATCCGTTGGATTTGGTAAGAACTATTGTTGGTCGATAAAACGATTCTATCAATCGGGATGCAACTATTCCGACAACGCCTTTATGCCAGTTGGGATTATAAACAACCGTAGTTTTTTTGTTTTGGTCTTCCGATTTCACCAGTTCAATGGCTTCAAAAGTAATTGCGCGGTCAACATTTTTGCGTTCATTATTCACAGAATTTATGGATGTTGCCTGTTCAATAGCAGATTCATTATCATCGGTAATAAGCAAGTCAACTGCACTTCTACCCTGTTCCATACGTCCGGCGGCATTTATTCGCGGTCCTATTTTAAATACAATATCGTCAATTGATATTTGATGATGTTCGAGTCCCGAAAGTTTTATGATTGCACGTAATCCGTTGCGTGGATTTTCATTTAGACGTTTAAGTCCGAAAAAAGCCAAAATTCTGTTTTCTCCCACAAGTGGAACAATATCAGCAGCAATGCTGACTGCTACAAGATCAAGATATTTTTCTATATCATCAAAGGGAATATTTCTTTCTTTTCCCAATGCCTGAATAAGTTTGAATCCAACGCCGCATCCCGAAAGTTCTTTAAACGGATATTTGCAATCAGAGCGTTTTGCATCCAGCACAGCAACGGCTTTTGGAATATTATCGTCAGGCAAATGATGGTCGCATATGATAAAATCTATTCCTAACTGATTTGCATAATCGACTTTTTCATTGGCTTTTATTCCGCAATCGAGCGCTATTATAAGTTTCACGCTGTTTTCGTTTGCATGATTTATACCTTTTGTCGAAATTCCATAACCTTCATCATATCTATCTGGAATATAATATGAAACGTTGTTATGTATCTTATGAATAAACGAATACACCAAAGCAACAGCGGTTGTTCCATCTACATCATAATCGCCATAAATCATAATATGTTCATTACGTTTAATTGCTTGATTTATTCGGTCAACAGCACACCACATATCTTTCATAAGAAATGGATCATGCAAATTTTCAAGTTGAGGACGAAAGAAAAATTTAGCCTGCTCCAAAGTATAAATTTCACGTTGCACTAACAGCTGTGCAAGTGTAAAGTCAACACCAAGAGCCGTTGCCAAACTGCTAATTTTTTCATTATCGCCGACAACAGGCAGTATCCATTTTTTTTCTATGCTCATCTGTAAATTAATAAAGTTTCAAGTGAATATTATTGTTGAAACAAATT
Organism: Prevotellaceae bacterium; assembly: GCA_031255755.1. Taxonomy (GTDB): domain Bacteria; phylum Bacteroidota; class Bacteroidia; order Bacteroidales; family UBA932; genus JAIRKV01. The sequence continues at coordinate 5,824 of JAIRRX010000089.1, forward strand.
TCGCAAAGTTAATATTTTTTTAGTAATATTATCAGGTAATACGCATCAATTTTTGATAAATTTTTACACTGCAAATTAAATTTATTGATATAATATTGATATGAAAGAAAATCAAATTAAAGATTGTGAAACGATTAAATATTCTTTTTAGAAAAACTGCAGATTGTTCCGAACAAAACAAATAATACATAACCAAATTATATGATGTCGAGTTTGTAAATATTTTGTATCTTCGCACAACGAACAGGTTTTTATAATGTATCTTAAAAAGTTATCAATAAGTAATTTTAAAAACATCGAGCAGACAAATCTTGAATTTTCGCAAAACATGAACTGTCTTGTAGGCAATAATGGCGAAGGAAAAACAAATTTGCTCGATGCCATATATTATTTGTCTGTTACAAAAAGTTTTTTTAACAGCGCAGACAGACAAAATATTAAACATGACGAAAATTATTTTATAATACAGGGCAGTTTTGTACGCAATGAAAATGAAGAAAAAATATATTGCGGCGTGCAAAACGGCGAAAAAATATTCAAACGCAACGATAAACAGTATTCTCGATTTGCCGACCATCTCGGACTTATTCCTCTTGTTATGATTTCGCCAACCGATATTTCGCTGATAAACGACTCAGGCGAAGAACGCCGCCGATACTTAAACAGCGTAATGTCTCAACTGGATATTGTTTATCTTGACAGTCTTGTAAAATACAATCGAGTGCTGATGCAACGCAACAAACTGCTGAAACAGATAAAAGAAAAAAATGATGTTATCGCAGTTTTGGATGAGCAGTTAAACGAATATGCACAAACCATTTATCAAAAACGCAAACAGTTTTTGGAAGAAATACAAAGTTATTTCACACAGGTTTACAGGCAGGTTTCAAACGACAATGAACAGGTTTCTATAACATATAAATCCGACCTGAATGAAAATAATTTCATTGATTTACTTAAATGTTCATTTGAAAAAGATTGCATAATGCAGCATACAACCACAGGCATTCATCGTGATGACATAATCATGCGGATGAACGGTTATAATATAAAAAAAACAGGCTCGCAAGGTCAACAAAAAACATTTTTGATTGCTCTCAAACTCACGCAATTCAATTTTTTCAAACAACAAACAGGCATTTCGCCGATATTGCTTCTTGATGATATTTTCGACAAACTTGATTTGCATCGCGTACAGCATTTGATTTCGCTTGTTGCAGGCAACGATTTCGGACAGATTTTTATTACCGACAGCAATAAAACCCGTTTGGATAAAATTCTTGAACAGCAGAAAAATTCATTTTCACTGTTTAATGTAGAAAAAGGGCAAATAATAAAAACAGAGTAAAAATGGACAGAATAACTCCCGAAAAAATTGAAAAAGCAGTAAAACTGTTTGTCAAGCAACATGGTCTGGAAAACGGTTTTAAACAATACCGCATAATGAAAACATTTGATGAAACGGTAGGCGAATCTGTTGTAAAACATATTAATAAAAAAACGGTGCAAGGGCGAAAATTATTCGTTTTTTTTAATTCGGCTGTCGCACGCAACCATGTATCTATGCATCGCAACGTTATAATACAAAAGATAAATCAACAGTACGGAGAATACATATTGGAGGAAATTATACTTAAATAAATTTTGAAAATGAACAGTTTATCCGACAAAAATACTATCAGTTTGCTTGAACTGCAAATTATGATAAAGGAAAAATTAAATTCCGTATGTTCTGAAAATTATCAGGTTATTGCCAATATTAATGAGATTAAAGAAAACATGTCGGGACATTGTTATCTTGAACTTGTTCAGCATGACGAAAATTCCAGTATTCCCAAAGCCAAAATAAACGCTACAATCTGGCAGTACACTTACAGAATGTTAAAACAGTATTTTGAAAGCGAAACAGGAACTTCGCTTTCGGCAGGTATGAAAATTTCCATAACCGTGCAGATACAATACCACGAACTTTATGGATTAAGTCTTAACATTATTGATATTGACCCTTCTTACACAGTCAGTGAAACTCAGTTACAACGTCAGCATACAATAAAAAAACTGATTGATGATGGCGTTTTTGAGATGAACAGATGTCTGCAAATTCCTGTTTTGCCTTTGCGTATTGCAATAATATCGTCGGTAACTGCGGCAGGTTATCGCGATTTTATGAATCAACTATACAATAATGATTATCATTATAATTTTCGGACAACGCTTTTTACCGCCGTAATGCAGGGCAAAGATGCCGAAACTTCAATAATTGAATCTGTTGATAAAATTTACAAAACCGTTGACAGTTTTGATGCAGTCGTAATTATTCGCGGAGGCGGTTCTGTAAGCGACCTGTCTTGCTTTGACAGTTATATGCTCGCATCGTGCATCGCTCAAATGCCAATTCCTGTGATTACAGGAATCGGTCATGACAAAGATACAAGCGTTGTGGATATGGTTGCCAATACAATGACAAAAACGCCGACTGCTGCTGCCGAATTTTTAATAAATTGTATTGCACAGCAGGATTTTTATTTTCATGAAATTACCAAACAACTGACAGATACGCTTCAAATAAAATTGCAAAATAAAAACTACGAACTGCAAAACATGATTATAAATCTAAAAAATACTGTATCGGTAAAAATTGAACAAAATAAATATTTTTTAAAAAATTTCTTCGATTTACAAATGAAACCTGTTTTGATAATGTATTTCAGGGAATTAAAAAACAAATTACATTCGTATCAAACAATCATAGAATTAAACAATCCCGAATATATTCTGCAACGTGGATATTCTGTCGTAACTCACAAAGGAAAAGCTGTAACAGATTCAAATACATTGAAAATAAACGATGAAATAGAGATAACTTTATATAAAGGAAAAAAAACAGCCACAATAAAATCGTAATTAATAGTTTTATTAAAAACCAACCACACTATTAATTAACAAACTGTTGCAGGCAAGAAAATTATGATTTTATTATTTGCAACAATTAAAATCCTGTAAAATAACACGTAAATTAGTTATGCAGCGAATTTCTACTTTTAAAAGAAAATTATTTAAGCTTGAAAATATAAGTAATAGTTCCCATTTGAGAGATTGCCGCATTTTTATCAGTATTGAAACGTGCGCGACGAGCTGCTTCTTCAGCGGCTTTCCAAAGCGTAGCATCCTGTAATGTAGAACCTTTTGCAGTTGCACGTGCCTTAGTAACTATTCCGTTTTGGTCAACGTATATTTCAACAACAACTTTTCCTGATTTTTGCAGCTTGTATGCAGGTTTGGGAAATCCTCCATCAACCGAACGTCCCCTTAAATCGAAAGATACTCCTTCTTCACTTATTACAAGTCCTGTTTGTGTATTTGATGTGCGTGTCGGGTCGTCGGCTGTTCCTGAACCTGTAAAAAGACTGTTGTCTTTTATTTTATTACTTTCATTACCTTCGGCAGTTCCGTCTGTCGTACTTTTGAAAAGTGCTTTCTCGTCGATTTTCGGTTGTGGTGGCTCGTATTTTTCTATATCGCCTTCGTTGCCTGCCGTTACAGGTCGCGTGTCGGGTTTGTTATTTGATTTTGGTTCGCGAATTTTATCCGAAATTTTAACTGTTGCAGGAGATTGCCGAACAGGTTTAGCAGTAATTTTGTCCGGAGTAACTCTGTTGGTACCGATTATTCTTGATTTTGGAGGTTGCGCCAATTCTACCGTAATAAATTTATCTTCAACGACAGGAATAATCTTATCTTCATCAATCTTTACAATCATTTTAAAAAATATCAGCAACAGCAATATTGCGGCATGAACGATAATGCTTGTTGCCACTCCTTTCAATTCTCTGCTGCTGTTGTCGATATGTTTCATTTATCTATTCAGGAATTGTTGATAATAAAACTTTATATCCGTTGCGTTTTGCAATGTTCATTACATATACAACCTTGCCGACCGCTATTCGTTCATCCGGCGAAATTGTAAACACAGGTTCGGGATTATCTTTTAAATTATCCTGTAACAATGGTTCCAGTTCGTCAAGTAATACCAATTCTGGTCCAAAATAATATTCTACTGTTTCGGCATCTACATATTTCATTGAAACATCTGTCGGCGGTTTTTGCGGCACCTGATTTGTGCTTTTGGGCAACAATAAATCAAGAGCATTATTATTGATAAGCGTAGATGTTATGAGGAAAAATATCAGCAACAAAAACACCAAATCGCTCATTGACGATGCGCTGAATTCGGTTGTTACTTTTGTATTTCTTTTTATTGACATTTTATTTAGTTAAAAGTTTGTAATGTTTTAAAGTGTATGAAGCGTATATAATTTTGTGATTTAATTTTTTATTCACAGTTAATTTATAGGCTCGTTAAGCAAATCCATAAACTCTATTGTTTTCGACTCCATTGAATAAACTATGTGATTTATCTGCGTAACCAGATAATTGTATGCAAAGTATGCAAAAATACCGACAATAAGTCCGCCGATTGTTGTAATCATGGCAGTATAAATTCCACTTGACAGCATCGATATTTGTATATTGTTTCCTCCTGCTTTCGACATTTCATAAAAAGCCTGTACCATTCCTATTACCGTTCCGAGAAATCCTATCATTGGCGCCCCGCCTGATATGCTTGCCAGAATGGGCATTCCTTTTTCAAGACGAGCGACTTCAAGACTGCCAACATTTTCGACTGATGCCTGAATATCATTCAACGGACGACCGATACGTTCCACACCTTTTTCAATCATTCGTGCAACAGGGCTGTTATTACTCTGACACAAATTTATTGCCGATTTGATTTTCCCATCATGAATATTGTTTTTTATATTATTCATAAAATGAGTATCAACTTTTGATGCATTTTTTATTGCAAGCCAGCGTTCAACAAAAATATAAACCGCCACCAGTGATAATAATGCGAGTACTATCATTATAAAGCCGCCTTTTACAGCAAGGTCAAATAAACTCATGCTTCCCGTTTCGATTGCCGATACTGTCGATGAATCGGCAATTCCTGTTTGTAGTAATGTTATCATCTTATATAAATTAATTTTTGCAAAGTTATAAAATTATTAATATACGACAATTTACTGATGATTTGTTTAAGTTTTATTAACTAAAAAACCTATTTACCGCTATGATAATTCCAATTTTCAAAGTACAAATTTTGCAGTCTGATTTTAAGTTTATCCATAAAGATATGAAAATTCGACTGAATTATGTGCTGTTTTGTTGTATAAATAAATTAGAAGAATAAAAAAGAAGACTCTTCATTAAAATATTGAAAAGCCTTCTTATGTATCTGTACCTCGGGCGGGACTTGAACCCGCACAAGCATTACTGCTCACGGGATTTTAAGTCCCGCGTGTCTACCAATTCCACCACCAAGGCAAAGAACAGAAAATCCCGATTTTATTCGGGATTAGAGCGGAAAACGAGACTCGAACTCGCGACCCTAACCTTGGCAAGGTTATGCTCTACCAACTGAGCTATTTCCGCCTTTTGGGACTGCAAATTTATAACATTTTTTTAAATTGCAAAAAAAAAATTATTTTATTTTACTTTTTTTGTGAAATATACAGATTATTTCTTGATAACGTCGCAAAAGTATTTCAATTAAAATACTTTATAATCAGCAAATAAAATTATATTTTTATTAAGAATAATACAAATCCCCTTTATTATTTCTATTGCAAAAATAAAAAATGTCAATACAACAAAATTTTTGTACCGCCCCACTTACAATACCTGTTTATGATAAAGCAAAGAGGATGTCCGCAAAGACATCCTCTTGAAGTTTGTTAGTCTGACTTCAAATATTGCGTTTTATCGTTTTGCCCAGAGTTTGTTCATGTCTTCCAAAGTTTTGCCTTTGGTTTCGGGTACAAACTTCCATACAAAAACAAATGCGAATATACACATTATGCCATACAGTCCGTATGCTATCATCGGACTGAAATCGTAAAGCGGCGGAAATGTTGAAGAAACGATAAAGTTGAAAATCCACTGAAATGCTACCGCAATAGCCACTGCTTTTCCGCGAATGGTGTTAGGGAAGATTTCGGATATTAATACCCAGCAAATAGGTCCCCATGACATCATGAAAAAGGCAGAGTAAACAATTATCGACATTACGGGAACCATTCCCTGCAAGCCGAAACTGTCGCAAATTGCTACTGCAAACGCACCTGCCGCCATACCTATCGAACCTATAATCAACAGCGGCTTGCGTCCGAACCTGTCAACGGTCAGAATTGCCACAACGGTAAATACGATATTCACAATACCCATAATCACCGTTTGGCTCATGCCAGTATCGCCTCCGCCAAGCGCATCGTTGAACATGCGCGGCGCATAATACAGCACGGCATTTATGCCTATTGCCTGCTGAAATACCGACAAAAATATGCCGATAACAATGACGGCTATTCCGTAGGCAAACAGTTTTTCGTTTTTCACGTGAACGCTTGCCTTTATATCGGACAGTATCTGTTTTGCGGTTTCACTGCCGTTAATTTTTGTAAGAATAGACAGGGCTTTTTCTTCCTGCTGTATCATTACAAGATAACGCGGCGTTTTGGGAACGAAGAACAGCAAAAATCCGAATATTGCGGCAACGTATGCTTCGGAAACAAACATCAGTCGCCAGCCGTTGAGAACAGTCCACATGTCTGACTGTTGATTTAAGGACATCATGCCTGTCGGGTCTTTATCAATAATCGGGTTTGCGTGGCTGCCCTGTATCAGATAATTTACGAAGTACACAACCAGCATACCGAAAATGATTGCAAACTGATTGCACGAAACAAGCGTTCCTCTGATTTTTGACGGCGCTATTTCGGCAATATACATCGGCACAATAGCCGAAGCAAGCCCCACTCCTATTCCACCGAGTATTCTGTACAGATTGAATGTTATTAACAGGCTGCTTGTTGGCATGTTTTTTTCAAAAAACAGAAACTCGGGATAGTATGAGCCTAACGCCGACAGGAAAAACAGTACGGATGCAAATCTAAGCGAGTTGCGCCGTCCGAGACGCTGTGCAAAATATCCCGATATAAATCCGCCTATTACGCAGCCGATAAGTGCGCTTGCCGAAGTTATGCCGTGCAGAAACTTGTTGTATTGAAAATCTGCTCCGGCTTGTAAAAAGAAGCCTTCAAGTCCTTTTTCGGCTCCTGAAATCACTGCCGTATCGTATCCGAAAAGCAAGCCTCCAAGGGTTGCCACCAGAGTGATACATAAAATGTACATTGAATTGTATTCCTTATTTTTCATTGTTCTCTTGTATTAAATTTATAAATGCATGTTTGTTGATATGTTTCTCCGACTTTCAGTACGGTAGTTGGGAAGTCGGGGTGGTTCGGCGAGTCGGGGAACTTTTGCGGTTCAAGAGCAAACGACTCGCGTCTGTTGTGCAGTTTGCCGTATTTTCCCTTAGCCGTTCCGTAGAAGTGGTTTCCGCTGTAAAACTGTATTCCGGGCTGGTCTGTAAATACCGTCAATTCTCTGCCGCTTTCGGGTTCATAAACTATTGCAGCAGGTTCGTTGATGCTTTTACAGTCAAGCGCCCAGTTATGGTCATATCCGCTGCCGAAAAACAACTGTTGATGGCTTTCATCAATACGTTCGCCTATTGGGTGCGGAGTGCGAAAGTCAAACGGCGTATTTTCCACAGGCATTAAATTGCCTGTTGGTATCAGCGCCATGTTTACTTCCGTGATATGACCGGCATTAAGGGTCAAGATATGGTTACCGACACTGCCGGCGGCTTCGCCCCTCAGGTTAAAAAACGAGTGATGCGAAAGGTTTACGACAGTAGTTTTGTCGGTAGTAGCAGTGTAAGTAATCTTAAACTCATTATCCCGCGTAAGCGAATATGTCATCACTACGTGCAAATTGCCGGGAAATCCTTCTTCGCCGTCAACAGAAGTATATGAGAATACGATTTGGTTTTCACTTACACTGTCAACATTCCATACAACGTTATCAAATCCGCGTATTCCTCCGTGCAGGGTTTGCCCGCCGCTGTTGCACGGCAGCGTATATTCCTGTCCTTCGAGCGTAAACTTGCCGCCTGCTATGCGGTTGGCATAACGACCGACTACGCATCCGAGAAACCGTTCGCCTTTGTTGTGCAGATATGATTCAATATCGGGATATCCGAGTACTATATCTTCATATCTGCCTGTTCTGTCGGGCGTAAACAGCGATACCACGCGAGCGCCGAAATTCGTTACCTGCATTGTAATATCGCCGTTATGCAAAGTGTATAATGATACTTCTTTTTCCCCGACAAGGGTTTGAAAGGCAATAGCAATCAATAATGGTAATTTTTCCATCATCTGTAAATTAATTAAACATACATATTAACTATTGCTTCGTACAGTTCCTGTTTGCCGCTTGTCTGTGCGGGTTCGCCTTTGGTTTTGGCATAATCAACCATATCTTCGAGCGACATTTTTCCTTCTTCAAACTCTTTTCCTTTGTTTAAGTCAAAAGACGAATATCTGTCGGCAAGCATTTTTTTATACGGCGACTTTTCCAAGATTTCGGCGGCGCTTTCCAGAGCGCGAGCAAAGGCATCCATGCCAGAGATGTGCGCAATAAAAATATCTTCCAAATCGGTAGAGTTACGGCGTGTTTTGGCATCAAAGTTGGTACCGCCGGGCAGTCCGCCGTTTTGCAAAATGACTAACATTGCCTGAGTAAGTTCATAGGCATCAACAGGGAACTGGTCGGTATCCCATCCGTTTTGATAGTCGCCGCGATTGGCATCTATTGAGCCAAGCAAACCGGCATCTGCGGCGCATTGCAGTTCATGTTCAAAAGTATGCCCTGCAAGCGTTGCGTGATTTACTTCAATATTCACCTTAAAATCGCCATCAAGACCGTATGCACGCAGGAAGCCGATAACCGTTTCGGTGTCCGCATCGTACTGGTGTTTGGTTGGTTCCATTGGTTTGGGTTCGATAAGGAACACGCCTTTAAAGCCTTTTGAGCGGGCATAGTCGCGCGCTTTGGCGAGGAATGTTGCGAGATGGTCTTTTTCGCGTTTCATTTGCGTATTCAGCAAAGACGAATATCCTTCTCTCCCACCCCAAAATACATAGGCAAGCCCGCCGAGTTTAATTGTGGCGTCAATAGCGTTTTTTATCTGCACGGCAGCACGCGCCACTACATCAAAGTCGGGATTTGTTGCCGCTCCGTTCATATAGCGTTTATTGCCGAATACGTTAGCCGTACCCCACAGTAGTTTTATGCCTGTTTCAGCCTGTTTGCTCAGCGCATAGTCAACGATAGCGTTCAAATTGGCTTCATATTCTTCAATAGATTTACCTTCATCAATCAAATCTATATCATGAAAACAGTAATATTCGATACCGATTTTTTGCATAAACTCAAAACCTGCATCCAAGCGTTTTTTTGCTATTTCCAGAGCCGAATTTCCATGCGCCCACGGAAATGTTTTCGTACCCGGTCCAAACTGGTCGCTTCCTTCCGCGCAAAGCGTATGCCACCATGCCATTGAGAATTTGAACCAGTCTTTCATTTTACGTCCGTACACAACCTTTTCAGGATTGTAATAACGGAATGCCAAAGGATTTTTACTTTCTTTTCCTTCAAATTGAATCTGTCCCACTGTTGGGAAATAAATGTTTGTACTCATAATTTTTTTTATTAAAGATTATTCTGTTTGTTTGTGTATTTAATATTTAATTAATTATTAATTTATCTGTATTTGTCATTATCAATCCGCAGTCGTCATTGCGAGAAGCCAACCAACCGTAGCACGTCATTGCGAACTGCGAGTGTAACGAAGCAGGAAGCAACCGTATGTCGTCATTGCGAACCCGTGAGTACGTCATTGCGAGCGTCAGCGAAGCAATCCAGACACTTATTGTTAATACTGGATTGCTTCGGGCTTTGCCCTCGCAATGACGGCTTGTTTTTGGGAGTTCCCATTTTCCGTTCGGGGACTCCCATTTTCTGTTTGGGGACTCCCAAATTCCGTTTGGGGACTCCCATTTTCCGTTCGGGGACTCCCAAATTCCGTTCGGGGACTCCCAAATTCCGTTTGGGGACTCCCAAAATGAATTTTGGGAAGCATACAATTTATTTTTGAAAAACTGCTATTCATTTTTGATATGTAAATTCATTACCAAAACATCCAGTTTTTGTCTTCGGCTATGCTGCGAGTGCAGGTAGCGCTTCCAGGATTGCCTTCAATGTATAGCCCCCCTCCTGTATCTTGCCTGTCGGGCAAAGTTCCAAACATCTCATTAAGAGCATCGGCGCTTAAATTATTATATCCGCAATCCAACCCACCTAAAGCAGGATTATGTGATAGATCCAATGCGCTTAAATTATTATAGCTGCAACCCAAACTCGTTAATGCAGGATTATGTGATACATCCAATGATATTAACTGATTAGTGCTACAATACAACTCTGTTAACGCCGTATTCTTGGATACATCCAAGGAACTTAACTGATTAACGCCACAATTCAAAAATGTTAACGCCGTATTATTTGATATGTCCAATGAGGTTAACTGATTACCGCCACAATTCAAAAATGTTAATGCCGTATTATTGGATACATCCAAGTAACTTAACTGATTACCGACACACTGCAAAAATGTTAACGCCGTATTATTGGATACATCCAATGAGGTTAATTGATTTTCGTAACAATACAACTCGGTTAAAGTTGTGCAGTTACTTGCATCCAAAGACGTTAATCTTTGATTGTAGCAAGCAAATACTGTCAAGTCTTCCGCCTGCAATATGCGTACTGTTCGTACGGTATTGTCTGTGTAATTATGCATAATGCGATTATAGTTAGGATTACTATATTCTTCCGTTGATTCATCGCCCCAGTCAACAGTAATACTTTGCACCATAACGAAAAATTCTATGTAAGATCCTGTAAAGGTAAATTCTATTGACGGAAGTTTGTTATTATTAATATGATCGTCCTTGCTGTACGAAGTAGCCATCATCAGCAGCGCAACGGCTGCAATCATTAGTTTAATTTTCTTGTTCATTTTTCTATTATTTTAATTTGTTTATAATTTATTTTGTTTTTGTTTATTTCGTATTATAGTACGTCATTGCGAACTGCGAGCGAAGCGAAGCAGGAAGCAACCGCATGTCGTCATTGCGAGCGTCAGCGAAGCAATCCAGACTTTTCATTAGTCTTTCCTTTTTTCTGGATTGCTTCGTCATTCGCTACGCTCATTCCTCGCAATGACGTTCTGTTGCTGTGTTCGTCATTGCGAACTGCGAGCAAAGCGAAGCAGGAAGCAATCCAGTTTTTCGGCGTTAGCCAATCCATAACACTTATTATTAATATTCTGGATTGCTTCACCCTTACGGGTTCGCAATGACGGGCTGTTGCTGTGTCCCGCCTCGCAATGAC
>JAIRRX010000014.1 GCA_031255755.1 Prevotellaceae bacterium
CATCGCATAAATTATACAATTTACAATCTTCCTGCATTTATGAATGGCGATATTTCGGAAATTATAGAACAGTTACAGATAGCCGAAAATGCAGAACGCCTGAAAGAAACGAAACTTTAAAAAATATAATTCTGCCGTCAGATATTTTTACAAAAATCAAATATATCACTCCAAAATATCGTTCAAAATTCCTGAAGCCGTTTGCTTGGCGCCTGCGCCTGCTCCCTGTATCCGCAACGGCGACTGATAAAAATCGGTGTACAAAAGCGCTGCATTATCAGTTCCATCAAGATTGTAGAAGGGATGTGCAGAGTCAATTTTCTCAAGACAGATTTTTGCTTTTCCATCTTTTATGCTTGCCGTAAAACGCAGTTTTTTATTTTCGGCATTGGCTTCATCGTATATTTTTTTGAAATACGGTTCATTTTTTTGAGTTATCAAGTAAAAATCTTCTACGCTTCCATTAAAATATTCATCCGCCAAAAACAGTTTTTGTTTGACATCCTTCTGCTCTGTCTTCAATCCGCATTCTCGTGCAAGTATTGTTATTTTTCGCAAAACGTCTGTTCCCGACAGGTCAATGCGCGGGTCGGGTTCGGTATAACCTGCGTTTTGTGCTTCACGAATAATTTGTGCAAACGGTTTTTTACCGTCATAATGAGAAAGGATGAAATTGAGCGAACCGGACAGTACGGCTTCGCAAGCATGTATTTTATCTCCGCTGTTTATAATTTGATTTATTGTGGATATTATCGGCAACGCCGCACCAACAGTTGTTTCGTATTTAAACGATACCTTTTCTTTTTTTGCCGACTCTTTAAGTATTTTATAATTTGAAAAATCTGATGAACATGCAATTTTATTACATGTAACAACAGAAATTCCATTTATGAACAAGTCGCCGTATTTTGCCGCAATATATTTGCTTGCCGTACAATCGACAAAAATTGTATTACTAAGCGAACATGAAAAAATCCTGTCAAAATAATCATCACCCGAAGAGTTATCTTCACCGTTGGCAAGTTCGGTATCAATGGTCTTGAGATTTATGCCTGTTTTATTAAAAATGTATTTTTTACTGTTGCTCACTCCTGCAACAACAATTTGTTGTCCTTTTTGAGTTTCTATATACTGTTTCTGCTGTTTGATGATTTCTATCAATTGCTTTCCTACCGAGCCGTAACCTGCGATAAACAGATTGATTGTTTTCTTCGATTCACCGAAAAATTCGTGATGAATAGTACGTATTGCATCGTTCACATCGGTTGTAGCAACCACCGCCGAAACATTTTTTTCAGACGAACCCTGTGCAATAGCGCGAATATTGATTCCGCGTCTGCCAAGCGCATCAAACATTCTTCCGCTTGCGCCCGACTGATTTTTCATGTCATTGCCTACCAGCGAAATTATCGAAAATCCCTTTTCGACTTTAAGCGGTTCGACTTTTCCAAGTGATATTTCGTATGCAAAGGTGTCATCAACGGCGATTTTTGCCTTTTCTGCCGAATCTTCGGCTATCGCAACGCACATTGTATGCACCGATGATGCCTGTGTGATAAGAATAATATTGATTTCATTTTTTGCAAGAGTATCAAACAAACGACTTGAATATCCGGGGATACCGACCATTCCGTTGCCTTCCATTGAAAGCAGCGCTATGCGGTCTGAACTTGAAATGCCGCGTATTTTTCCCTGCGTTTCAGGCGGATTGCTTTCTATAAGAGTGCCATGTTCGGCAGGAGCAAAAGTATTTTTTACATAAATGGGAATTCCTTTGCTGACCACAGGTTGAATTGTAGGCGGATAAACTACCTTTGCCCCGAAATGCGAAAGTTCCAGCGCTTCCTTGTATGAAATATTATCAATTGTTTTGGCATCGGGAACTGTGCGCGGGTCGGCAGTCATCATGCCCGTAACATCAGTCCATATTTCCAGAACGCGCGCAGAACTTCCGACAGCAAGCAACGATGCCGTATAATCGGAACCTCCGCGACCAAGCGTTGTTGTACGCCCTTCCGCATCGCAGGCAATAAAACCCGGCAACAGATATAACTTGCAATTATTCTTTGACAGCATCTTTTTTATGTTTGCATTTGTCGTTTTGGCATCAACAATATTCTGCGACTGGTGGCGTTCTGTTCTGATAATTTTTCCCGAATCCACCCATTTATGACTTATATTTACAGAGTTTAATTTTGCGCTTATTATTTTTGTTGATAAAATTTCACCGAAACTCATTATCAAATCAATGGTATGATTGCTTATTTCTCTTATAAGATAAACGCCGTTGGCAATATCGCGAAGATTTTTTATAATATCCTTACATGTAACAAACGTTTCGTCTTTATATTCGTTTGAAACAAGTTCATCTATAAGATTCAAATGCCGTTCTTCGAGTTTATCTATAAGTTCGACATATTTTTTATCATGTGCGGCGGCTGTGTGTCCTATAAGCGCCAGATTGTCGGTGCATCCGCTTATAGCCGAAGCCACAACTATTGTTTTATCATGCTCTATGGCATGTTTTATTATTGAAATTACTTTCTCTATGTTTATTGAATCGGCAACCGATGTGCCTCCGAATTTTAAAACCTGCATGTGTTGTTTAATATATTTTTAATTTGTTCGTGTTCAAGTAAAAATCCATCATGCCCGAATTGAGATGTTATCTCAAAATATTCGGCATTACGAATGTGTTTTGCTAAAAATTTCTGTTCTTCAACAGGAAAAAGAACATCTCCTTTTATACCTATACAAACTGTTTTTGCTTTAATCAGCGACAGCGCTTTTTTTATGCCGCCTCTGTTTCGTCCTGCATTATGACTGTCAATGGATTTGGTTAAGGAATAATATGAATATGCATCAAATCTGTTCGACAGTTTTTTGCCCTGATACTGTTGATATGAACATGCACGGTTTGCAAAAAGCGTATTGTCATCGTTTTCGGATTGAGTGATTACATAACCTTCATACGACCTGTACGACAGCAAGGCTACGGAACGCGCCGCTTCCAGTCCGTTTTTCCCTCCGTTAATATTTTCCTGTTTACAAAACGTACTGTCTGCACAAATTGCCATTCTCTGCGACTCGTTAAATGCCGTTCCCCAAGCCGAAACGCGAGCATTACAGGCAATCAAAACCGAATATTCAAATAAATCAGGTTCTGAAATCGTCCATTCCAATGCTTGAAAACCGCCGATAGAACCGCCGATAATCAAATCAATCTTCTTTATTCCTATATGATTTTTAACAATTTTATGTGCTTCTACAATATCGCGAACGCTTGTTTCGGGAAAATCAAGTAAATAAAGATCCGTCAACTTATTTTTATTCTTTGCGTCAATATCAACAGATGAAGGACCGCTGCTGCCATAACATGAGCCAAGCATGTTAACGCAAATAATAAAATATTTTTCGGTATCAAAAAATTTGTCTTTGCCTACAAGCACATCCCACCATTCTTGCGGATTTGAATTTGCCGTAAGCGCATGACATATCCATATCACTTTTTTATCGGCAGAATACTCGCCGCTTGTATGATAGCACAGTTCAAGATTATTAATCGTTTTTCCACATTCAAAATTGAACGGTCTGTTATATTTTAATATATGTTTTTCCAAATTTTATTTTCAGTTTATTGCTGCGAAAGATTTTGTTCATTATAATTCAAACAAATTCATTCGTTTGCAGTTATTTTAATTAAGTGTAATTTGATTTTAACGGCTCGACAGTTGAGCCAAAGAAAAGTATAATGCATCTTAGCGATGCATTCGCATTTGCGACATCGACAAACAAAATATGAACGCAAGGTTTTTGCGTGCTCCTGCGACAAAATATTTGATTTTTTCACTGTTCATTTCACAAAAATTCCGACACAAAGTTACAAATTAATATTATTTTGCAAAATATTTTACAAAAAGGCGACATTTCCATCCACGCGCCTGCACAGTCTCTTCTTCGAATTATTACTATTTCTCTTCCGTCTTTTCGATGGTCTGATTTAAGATTTACTGTCCGTACGGAAAAGCTGACGTATCAACAATGATGAAAACAGGAAGCAAACAAGCACGTCATTGCGAGCGTTAGCCAATCCAGACTTTGTACGTCATTGCGAACCGCAAAGCGGAGTTCGGCGCAGCCAATCCAGAAAAAAAGGAAAGGCTAATAAGAAAACTGGATTGCTTCGCTGACGCTCGCAATGACGATTAAGGGCGAAAGCAAAACACACAAATTAATAATGATAAAGAAAAATAGCAAACAACAACACCACGTCATTACGAGCGTAGCGAAAGTAACGGAGTCAACCAACAAAATACAGATAAAACTCTTACGGATTGCTTCGTTACTACGCTCCTCGCAATGAAAATCAAAAACGTATAAATAAAATTTTAACAATGAAATTTAATAAAAAAATTATGAAAAGGAAAATTAAACTAATGATTGCAGCGATTGCGCTGCTTATGATGGCTGCTTCATGTAGCAAGGATGACCCCGCTACCGTTCCAGTAGAGGTTAGCGATGTAACACTCAACAAAACAGAACTCACGCTTGCCGTAGGCGACAGCGAAACACTAACGGCAACAGTAACGCCAGCCGACGCCGTCGACCAGACAATAACATGGTCAAGCAGCGCGCCTGCCGTAGCAACGGTAAGTAACGGCGCGGTAACCGCATTAACCGCAGGCGAAACAACAATTACTGCAACCACCGCTAACGGCAAAACTGCTACATGCGAAGTAACAGTTGTTATACTTCCGTCAATAGAATTTACATTTACACTCGATAACATAGAATTTGAGGTTAATGCGCGAAGTATGACTGTTGACTGGGGAGACGGCTTCTCAGATGAATTTAATGATGAACTTCTCCACATTAGCCTTTCACATTCATACTCAAACTATGAAGAACACACCGTACGTATATATGCGCACAATTTGACTTATTTCAATTGTTTCAATAAACGATT
>JAIRRX010000001.1 GCA_031255755.1 Prevotellaceae bacterium
AATGAAGCGGTAACATTGAAGCCGATACCGTTTTCAAATCTGTGGTTAAAGTCAACGGAAATTTCCCAGCCTGTAGTTCTTAAAGAACCGTAATTACCGTTTGGTCCGCTTGCTCCAAATGTTGTAGGCATAGCTCTGCCGCCAACAATCATATCATCTGTTGTGCGCTGATACCAGTCGAATGTAATTCCTAATTTGTTTTTGAAAAATCTAAAATCAATTCCAATATCAAGAGTCCTTATACTTTGCCATGTAATTTCTGCGGAAACAACAGCCGGAGTTTGGTAATAAACATTTGTAGTTCCAGATGAATTTAACCAGCCGCCGCTACCTGATGGAAGACTCATTACAGGCAGATACAAAGAATTGGGAACAGCCTGATCGCCGATACTGCCGTATGATGCTCTTACTTTTGCATAAGACCATATTGATTTTAAAGGCTCAAAAAATGATTCGTTGCTTATATTCCAGCCGACAGAAGCAGATGGATACCATGCCCACCATAATCTTTCTATAAATTTAGATGAGCCGTCGTAGCGAAGATTAAATTCCAGCAAATATTTATCCATAAACGTATAGTTTATACGTCCAAAATATCCTAACTGTGCTTCCCATGTAGAAGTTCCAGTAATCGACTGCGCTCCATCGGCAAGCGAAAATTGAGGATTGCTTATTTCCAACAAATGAGTTATCTGAGATGAGTTACCTTTTTCTTTTCTTGTAACGCGGTTTAACCCAAGCATAAACTTAAATTCATGATTTTCCCATAAATTCAAATTATATGTGGAATAAATATTTGTTGTCGTGCTTTTTCTTAATGATGACATTCTGTAAATGTGGTCGGGATTTGCTCCGTTTGCAGTATATGTTTGATAAGGCAGCATATATGCAGCAATGGGCGATCCGCCGTTAATATTCCATTCATCATCCACATGTAGTCGATTTCCGTTTGCATCATTTTTTGCTGTTGCTGTTGTCCATGTATCTGCAGCAGTATAACGAGTTCCAGGTCTTTCCCAAACAAAATTATTTTCATAATAAGTGAAATCAGCATTTAATGTCCAGTTTGGAGTAAATGTAAATACGCTTCCTAAATTTACGCTTGCGTACGAGTTGTAATGACTTGCCGTACTTGCCTGTGCAGCTTCGGATGCCGGACTGCGTAGAATATGCCCGTTTTCATCGTATCCCATTGGATAAAGAGGTCCCCAGCGATACAGATACAACCATGGGTCGGCTGTGGTTGAACTTGTTATGTACGGATACCTTTTTTCACGTTTTGAAAATACAGAACCTGCGGTTACGGTAACCCATTTATTTACTTCGGTTGTTAAATTAATCGAAGTATTATAACGCTCAAATTCGTCCTTTTTTGCAGGTTTCATCATACCGCTTTGCAATATATAACCCAAACCGATATTATACAAAGTATTACCAGATTTTCCGCTTATAGAAAGACTGTGATTTTGCGAAGGCGCCCATTCTCTTATCATGTGGTCGTAAGCGCTGTATGTGCGAAGTCCCATTTTGTATGTTCCTCCCGGTTCAACATACCAGTCGCGTCCATATACAACAGGGTCATTTGGGCCTATTTTGCCGCCGTATTTTTCTTTCCATTTAATGGCATTTTGCAAACTGCGGTCATTTACGTACCAGAAAGCTCCCTGTACGCCGCCGCCACTTGTGCGGTTATAGGCATCCATGGTATATCTTAATCCATCAATTTGAGCCATCTCAACATCGTAAGCAGCATTTTGCCACGAAAAGTTGTTATTGTAATTTACAGTAACCTTTTCTGTTCTGGTTCCTTTTTTTGATGTAATAAGAAGAACGCCTCCTGATGCTTTTGCTCCGTAAATTGAAGCAGATGCGGCATCTTTCAAAACAGAAATAGACTCAATATCGGCAGGATTAATAATTGAAATACTCGGTATTTCAACATTATCATACAGAATAAGCGGAGGCGTAGATCCTCCATGTAGAGAAGTAACGGCTCCACGAATTTTAATAACAGGATCCATACCTACTTCGCCTGCAGGAATCGTTACATTCAAACCTGGAGTAACGCCTTGTAAACCGCGTCCTATATCTGAAATAGGACGGCTGTCTAAAGTTTTGTTTACATCAATGGAAGCAACAGCTCCGGTGAGGTTAATTCTCTTTTGCGTTCCATAACCAACGACTACAGCTTCCGTCAATAGAGAAACGTCCTGCTGAAGCGTTATGTTAATAACATTATTATCTCCTACAACAATTGACTGTTCTGAATAACCAATTGCCGAAAATTGCAGCGTCTGACCTTGAGTTACCTGAATAGAAAAGTTTCCATCAATATCAGTCGCTTCTCCCTTGTTGGTTTCTTTTACCAGCACGGTGGCGCCGGGAATGCCCAGTCCGTCATCCCCACTAATTACCTTACCTGTTACTGTTTTTGTTTGAGCAAATACCGAAACATTTACAAATAAGCAAGTAATAAAAAACATTAAAAATTTCTTCATAATAATTTTGTTTTACATTAAATTTGATTTGTCCTATAATTTACATTATGTTAACTTTCATTTGCGAAAGTACTTATTATTTCAATACGTTACAAATTTTAGTTGTTCCCAAAATTTTGACCTTTAAGATTTAATATGTTGATTTAATGTAGTTTAAAACTTAACATAATGTAAATTATAGGACAAAAAAATTTTTTAGAAATGTTAAAAAACGGATATCTGACTGCTAATACAGGATAATTATATAATGCAAAAAATGATTTTTTCAATCCAAAATCCCTCTTCAAAATACAATATAAATAATGTGATTTTGGTGGATTTTTGGTTTTTTTTGGACGGCATAAGGGGACGCAATAATAGCTCGTCATTGCGAGAAATGCAATGACGAACTATTATTTACTTTTTCCCAAAAAAGTCTATTAAATTTCAATGTTCATAAAATTCAGGAGCGATTTTTTTATGTTCTTCGGTAATCAGTGTTTGTACTTTAAGCATCATATCTTTTATACCTGTTGATTCTATTTCTTGAACCGAAATTTCGGGAAGAATTTTAAGCTGAAAACGGTGTTTTGTTTTTAACAATATACCATTTTTAGGCAAAACGGCAAACGAACCATCCATTACAACCGGCAGTATTGGCGTTTTTGTTTGTTTTGCAAGTAAAAATGCGCCTTCCTTAAACCGATGAACCTGTCCATCTTTTGTACGGGTTCCTTCCGGAAATATTGCAATACTTGCACCGTATCCAAGCCATTTTTTACTTTTGTTCAACATCTTTTTTGCACTTTCGCTTTTGCCGCGTTTAATCAGAATATCGCCATGTATACAAAGCATTTGACCAATAATCGGAATAGACAAAGCCTCACGTTTGGAAATCCATTTAAATACGCATGGCACATAGTACATTAATCCTATATCAATAAGCGATTGATGATTTGAAACAATAATGTATGATTTGTTTTTATCAACAAGTTCCTTGCCTGTAAATACTGTTTCCCAAAACGGATTGATAAGAAAAAAACATTGATGAGTCCACCATTTGGATAATTTATGCACTACAAACCGCTGCTTGTCAAAAGGATAAAAAACAATAAGAGCGATTGCCGATACAATCAGAAATACTATTGATAAAACAGTAAAATACAAATAAACTATTATGTTGTATATTAATTTCATATAAAAATTGTTTTATAATTTATATATAAATCTTCCTGTCTAATTTTGTACGACAAATACTATAAAATCCATACAAATTCAGTTCCGAAATTATATTTTACCATGCAAACAGTGGAAAATCGCTCATCATTGCATTTACCTGTTGGCGAACATGCATCGTTATCTTTTCATCTTCCGGCGCAGAAAGTACGCAGTCAATAAAATCAACAATAACAGGAATATGTTCTTCTTTCAATCCTCGTGTTGTGATGGCAGGCGTGCCTATTCGCAGTCCCGAAGTTTGAAATGCCGAACGACTGTCGAAAGGAACCATGTTTTTATTTACTGTAATATCCGCCGACACAAGCGCTTTTTCGGCAATTTTTCCGCTAAGATTAGGAAATTTTGTTCGCAAATCTATAAGCATGGAATGATTATCAGTACCACCGGAAATAATATTGTATCCCTTATCAATAAATGCCTTTGCCATAATGGCTGCATTTTGCTTTACCTGTTTTTGATATGTTGTGTATTCCGGCAAAAGCGCCTCGCCAAAAGATACTGCTTTGGCAGCAATGACATGCTCAAGCGGTCCGCCCTGTACTCCGGGAAATACCGCAGAATTTAACAGTTGCGACATCATTTTAATTACGCCTTTCGGTGTTTTTAATCCCCACGTATTTTCAAAATCTTTTCCCATAAGGATAATTCCGCCGCGTGGTCCGCGTAAAGTTTTATGAGTTGTAGATGTTACAATATGAGCATATTTCAAAGGATTATCCAGTAATCCAGCAGCAATCAATCCTGCGGGATGCGCCATGTCAATCATTAAAACAGCGTTTATTTCATCGGCAATTTCGCGCATGCGTTTATAATCCCATTCGCGAGAATATGCAGATGCGCCGCCTATAATCATCTTTGGTTTGTGTTCAAGAGCAAGACGTTCCATCATGTCATAATCCACGCGACCTGTTTCTGGTGAAACGCCGTAAGCCAGCGCATGATACCAAAGTCCAGACATGTTTACAGGCGAACCGTGAGAAAGATGTCCTCCGTGAGAAAGGTCCAATCCGAGAAAAGTATCACCGGGTTTGAGTACCGTCATAAAAACAGCCATGTTTGCCTGCGCACCCGAATGTGGTTGAACGTTGGCATATTCGGCATTAAACAGTTTACATAATCTGTCGATAGCAAGTTGCTCGGTTTGGTCAACTACTTCGCAGCCGCCATAATATCTTGCTCCGGGATAACCTTCTGCATATTTGTTGGTAAGCACCGAACCCATAGCCTCAAGCACCTGTTCGCTCACAAAATTTTCGGAAGCAATAAGTTCTATTCCATGCGTTTGACGGGCTTTTTCCTTAGAAATCAAATCAAAAATCTGTATATCTCTTTTCATTTTTCAGCTTTTTATAATAAATTATATTATTTGCAAAGGTAATAAAAATGTCAACAATCTAACTTTTATAATTATTTTTAAACAATTAAATTACTGTTACTAATTTTCATCAGGTGCAAACATTGGATCCCAGGCAGGCAGCCGTACGGGTTTTTGATTTAACAGTTCCAAAATGTTTGGCGTTATAAACTGCTTCTCAACAACCAGACGAAACATGTATTCGTTGAACCATTCGTCAGATATTATCAAATTTCCTTTATATCCGGTATCTCCCCAACTGTTTTCTACCATCCATTTTTTAATATTGCCGTTTGCATCAATATCAACAGCAATAAGCGACATGGCATGAGACGAGCCGCTTGCAAAAGTCATTATTCGCTGTTTTTTATCCATTCCGAAAGTTGTGCCGAAAAGCGATTCGTAATCAAAATTATTAATATCAAGAGTGCCTTTGTCTCTGTTCAGAAATTTGTTTACATCGCAACTGAAATACATAGCCTTGTTTGCCTTTATGCTTTTTACAGCCATATTTTTGATTTCATCTATCGGAAGATTTATATACAGCCAGTTGTGTCCATCGTACATGTGACGGTCGAAATCAATTTCGTAAACCTTATAAAATTCACGGCTTGGGTCGTTCATTAGCATAACATAATTGTTGGTTAAATCGTTTCCGAAGATTTCCTTATAAAACGAAAGCGGCGTATATTCTTTGGTTTCAATTATTTTGCCTTCGCTATTTTTACGCGACCATGTAAATTTTTGCACAGGTTCGCCAAGATTGAGTGCAAGTATTCGATAAACTGTTCCAAGCATTTCGATTTTACGGTTTTCAATATCTGCAAGTTTTGTATTTGCGGGCATATCACGCAGTTCAAGTGCAAATTCACGAAGTTTGAGAGAAAGAAACTGACGCAAACGCGAAGTGCTGTTGCTTGAATATGTTTCCGGCATAACATCCTGCGGAACAACTCCATACTTTGTAACCAAATCGGCAACGCCGGTATAAGTTCCTCCATCGTTGACAGGATTTTTCAAAAGCCATTCTACCATTCTGTCGTCAGCAGATTTTGTGCGCGTATCAATTATTCCCTGCAAAAAAAGATTGCTTTTTTCCAACTGGTCATAAAAGAAATTATAATTATGACTTAGTCGTAAATCAGGCAAGCCGTGTTTTACAATAGCCTGAGCGCGTAAAACATTCAAGCCTGTAAACAGCCAGCAGCGTCCGCTGCTTTTTTGGTCGGTAATGCCTTTGGTAATAACTCTGTCGCTAAAATCACCGTTTAATCCAGTTTGATTTTCGGCATTTACGGCAAGTTTGTTAATATCAATATTTGCAATAGCATTACGAATTGCTTTATCGGCGGCAGTGTTTGTATATGTTTTTTTTATTTTCGAAAGATTTTCTGCGCTTATGCTTCCGTTTTGCGCCTGTAAATTTGCCTGTATTGCGGCAAATAAAATTATGATAAATACTGTTTTTTTCATTATTATTACATGTTTTAATTATACGTTATTTTAAAATTTATATTTTATTTTAATTATGTTTATTCAAATGTTCTTCGTTTCAGTTCAAAATGCTGTCCGAGATATTTTTTACGCACTTCGGGGTCTGCGCTAAGTTCTTCCGGCGTTCCCGCTTTAAGAATATTACCTTCGTACAGCAAATATGCATGGTCGGTAATTGACAATGTTTCGTCAACGTTGTGGTCGGTAATTATTACTCCTATGTTGCGATTTTTCAAGTCGGCAACAATTTTCTGAATGTCTTCAACAGCAATTGGATCCACTCCTGCAAAAGGTTCATCAAGCAAAATAAATTTAGGGTCGATGGCAAGAGCGCGAGCAATTTCACATCGTCTTCGTTCGCCGCCAGAAAGTTGAATTCCCAAACTTTTACGCACACGATTTAATCCGAATTCACCAAGTAAACGTTCCATTTTTTCTTTTTGCTGTTCCTTTGTAAGGTCGGTCATTTCCAATATTGCACGTAAATTATCTTCTACGCTTAATTTTCGAAAAACAGATGCTTCCTGCGACAGATACGACAATCCGCGCTGCGCTCGTTTATACATTGGTTCGCCTGTAATTTCAACATCTTCGAGAAAAATGCGTCCCGAATTTGGTTTCACCAATCCGACAATCATGTAAAATGAAGTCGTTTTTCCCGCTCCGTTGGGACCAAGCAAGCCTACAATTTCACCCTGTTTTACTTCAATAGAAACGCCGTTTACAACAGTACGCGAGCCATAACGTTTTACCAAATTTTTTGCATATAGTTTCATTCATTCATGTTTTTCAATTCGTAAATTCATGTGTGCGATTTTTTGTATTTCACACATAAAAACCCTGCAAAAATACATAAATTTTCCATGATTTACCACCTGCAAAAGTAAATATTATTGAATATTAATCCAAAAATAAATATAATTGAAAAAAAATCATCCGAATTTGAAGTAAAATATATTTAATATTCGATTTTGTTAAAAATTCTGATTTACAATAAAGCGGTAGGGAAGCAATGCATCTTCTCCTGCATAATCAACTCCAATGCGAGGCGTAGCAATAATATTTTGAGGCGAAACAGTTATTCCTCTGTCTTCAATCCACACCGTGTTGCCGAAAAGCGAAATGCCTGTAAGCGAGAAATGAAGTCCCAACGCATTAGACAGTTTACCGGGACCAGAAAGCAAATCGCAAGTGAGTTTTTTTCTGTTTGTGCGTTGCAGCATGGTTTCCGTTCCGCTTAACGCAACCGCACCGCGAATTAATACGGCATGAGGAATATTTTTTGCATTTGTAACCACATTAAAAAGCGAATACATTCCGTAACACAAATAAATATATGCATGTCCGCCTTCGTAAAACATTATTTCCGTACGTTTTGTGCGACGTCCGCCGTATGCGTGCGATGCTCTGTCGGTAATGCCTGCGTATGCTTCGGTTTCCGTGATGATGGCTTCGGTAAGATTTCCATCTATATTGGTACATAACACCTTGCCGAGTAATTCTCTGCTTATCAGCACAACATCTTCGCGAGTATAAAAGGATAAATCCAGCTTCATAAATATTATTATTTTTTAAAATACTTTCGTTCCTTCATCATAATGTTTTGCACTGCACTTGTATAAGATTAATGATATGAATAAAAATGGCGTAAATTAAATTTACGCCATAACAATTTTTGATTTTGTCTGTTTTTACTTTTCCTTAAACACAACTCCTTGTTCCGTAAAAGTCATTTTATTCCCAGATACTTTTCCAGTCACTTCGTTTTCACCATCAAATATAAGCCTAACTGTGGGTTTATTATAGGTATAAACACCTACTTCTTCATCTTCCTCACCAACAGCCGAAGTTATCTGTATAAATTCGCTGTTTGTTATAAACTTTAGTGTAATTGTAACCGAACCATCTTCATCCGTTAGCGTAGTAACCCAAGTTGTATCTGTGAGAGAATCGGGAGTTACAGCCTCATCATCTTTACTGCAAGATGTGAGTGTAAAACTTAATGCTAATAAAGCAAAAGCCAAATAAAATATTTTTTTCATTTTTTAAAAATTTTGTTAAGTAAATAATATTTATCGGGCGCAAAGGTAATCATAATTTTAAAATTACCA
>JAIRRX010000057.1 GCA_031255755.1 Prevotellaceae bacterium
CATGTCCAGAACAAAAACAAGCATGCTGTATATGAGTATCCTCAATGAAACCAAAACGCTTGTTTTGCAATCACGCAACCTGTTGAAGTCGCAAAAGTATTTTCTGGAACACGGCATGTACGAAATTCAATAACCCTTTTGAGAAAACAGCAGGTCATTGCTTCACCGCTTTGCGGTTCGCAATGACGTTCTGTTGTTTTGTTCCGCCTCGCAATGACGTACTAAAAAACATTTGAGAATTATTATAAAAAACAAAACCTCACGTAGAAATGTTCTTTGTGAGGTTTATACGAGGCATAAAATCTTTATATCCCACCTAAACTTTTAACATTTTAAGGCTTATAATTCTCTGATTTTGATATGCTCTCATCGAATGAATAATTTTTTTGGCAGAAAAATTATTTTCTATTTTTTTATTCTCTTATTGACAAATCATCAATACAAAAATATGCAGGAGTTTTCATCCCGTAAACATCATTATCGCTACTTGACATGCTGAATTGAAGTTTTTGCACTGCGCCGAGCGATTTCAAATCAACTTTTGTCCATTCCGTTACAATTCCGACCGAATTTGGCGTGCGGAAATCTGCAAGGTAAAATTCAACAGTTCCTTTCGTGGCGCCAGTGTGGTCGATGCCTGTTACAGTCAATTTAAACCAGTCCTGATCGGCGTATGTAAACGGTTTTCCATAACCGCCGTTTATCATTTCAAGCGCTGCGTAAGTGGAATTAGTGATGTAAACATGGTCGAAAATCTTGTCTGTACCATCAGAAACGTAAAATTCAGATTCATAACCAGGTCCCATAATGGAAGGACCTCCATCGTAACACGTTGCAAATTTACTTCCTGAATGTCCGCTTTGGTGATAAACGCTTGCATCGTTTGTATATCCTGCCGTTGTCATATCATGATTGTTTGATATTTCAAAACCGCACCAAAATGTAAAAGCGGTTGCTTCATAACTTCTGAATGTAATTCCTGCTTCGGAATATGCTTCCCAGAAGTCGCCCATTTCATAATCATCTTCGCCTATCAATGTTCCTTTGCGCAAAATTCCATCCGCATCGAGAGTTGCATTTTCAAATGTAATAACAGTAGCAGGAACAACTTTCACAGTTACGGTTGTAGATTTTGGTACTGCCTGAATTGTAGCGGTACAAGTAACATTATGGTTGCCTGCCGTTGCGCTTGCAAACTTTAATACAGGCTCTGTTGATGTCTGCGTTACTCCGTCAACAGTCCATGAAAAATTTGCAGGCGTGTTCACATTTACAGTTGCTGAAAGCACAATAGTATCCTGCTGTGCAACTTCAAAATTTGCGGTTTCACTTGTAATTGAAACATCAAATTCCAAAGGCGCAACAGGGTCATCATCGGAGCAGCTTACCGCTGCAAATCCGAATGTAGCCATGACGCATACGAGCGTCAAAAATTGTTTCATTTTCATTTTAAATTTCATTTAAATTTTTAATTAATTTTTATTTCTATTTCGGTGCGGCGGTTTTTTGCCCGTCCGTCAGTCGTTTTGTTTGTTGCAATCGAATGTTCTTCGCCATAACCTTCTGTTTCTATTGTTGCGGTTATGCCTTTTTCCTGCAAATATTTTTTTACCGCTTCGGCTCTCTGTTCAGAAAGTTTCTGATTGTACGAAATGCTTCCGCTCGAATCTGCATGTCCCGAAAGTTTAACTGTTATATTCGTATATTTTTTCAGAATATCAATAATTTTGTCTATTTTCAATTTTGATTCATCCCGTATGACGCTGCTGTTTACTTCAAAAAGTACGGCATCAAAAGTTTCACTGACGATTTTTTGCTCATTATCTGTCGGCTGTTCATTCTGTTTAGATTTGTCGTTAATCTGTTTTTCATAGTCATTAATTTTGTTCTGCGCATTTGACAAATCGTTTGAAAGGTTTTTTATCCTGTTTTCATAATCATTTTTAATATTCAAAATTTGATTTTCATAAACCGAATTATCACATTTTTCCTGACGCTTGAAAGTTTTTGTTTTGCCTAATTTGATATTAATTCCCACAGTTGCGGTTAATCCGCCTTCAAGCATTTGTCCACCATGTACACCATCGAATCGCTGATTTACAAACATTCCTCCGATTTCAACATCCAAATCAAGCGCATTCGACAGTCGAAAACGGTTTACTATGCCTGTGTTTAGCGTAAATTCTCCTTCGTGTATTCCGTTTTCACCGTGTCCGAAGCGAAAAGCGTATCCCGCGCCGATATAAGGTATCAACTGATAAAACCGTTTTTCTTCATATTTAAAAATGCTGAAAAGTAAATCAATATGTGAATTGAAATAATTAAACTTTTCCTTGTAATATCCATCCGAATCATAATCGCCATAAATGTGATTGAGCGCAATATCGGTAACAGTAAACTGTGTTGAATACGGATTTAAAAAACCTTTCATTCCTGCAATATCGAACTGTACTCGCAAGGCAACCGAAGGCGTAATCCATTTTCCTATCGACAATTTTCCCGCATAGGAAATGCGTTTGCCGAAATTTCCATGTTTATCGAACTCGCCAAAATAAATATTTGCTCCGCCGCCAACCGATACAAACCAGTTTTGAGTTATTTTCGGAACTTGATACGGTTCCTGCGCATTAAACGTACTGTCGGTTTGCGCAACAACTTTTGCAACAATTACTGTAATTAATAATGTTAATAATATTTTTTTCATTTAATTGTACTTTAATAGTTCGATATTTGTTTATTCGTAATTTTCGGGCAAATATATTCCTGCTGCAAAGCGCGTATATCCGATGTAGTCTTCAACATGTTTTATTGCATCTGCTCCCGGCGCTGCGCCTTTTTCAAATTTAATAACGGTTATCGCATTTTCGGACTTATAACCTCCGTACGAGCCTATTGTCGAAATATAAACATTGCCTGTTTTCGGGCTGATGGCTACGCCTCCGTAATTCATCGAATACGGCAGATAAGGAGAAGCATTGATAATAAGAGTTGTTCTATTTTCGGAAAATATGTGTCTGTAAATGTTGATTGGCGATGATGTTGACGAATAAAAATATACTGTATCGCCTTTTGCAGATATTGACTGATGGGCAGAAGTAGCCCATGCTCCCTCCGCTCCTGCGGCAATGCTTCCTGTTGAAAGCGTACTTGTTGCCATAATCGAATAGTCATCTGCATTCAGTTTTTTGATTTCATTTGCAAAAGCAACATAAATGTTGTCATCGCCTGTACGGGCAATAGATCTTATGGTTGCGCCGAAATCTATCTGCGCAGAAATGGTGTCTTTTCCCGTTTCAAAAACTTTTACGGACTGACCGTTTACTGCAAACAGTTTTCCTTTTGCAGTGTGCATCCTCATCAATGCAACATTTCCGTTCTTGATTTTTGTTACTGTTTTGGTTATGGTATTAAACGAATGGATTGCATTTGTCTGTGCGGAAAGAAATATTTCATCATTCAAAGCGGCAATATTATCGCAGCTTGCAAGATTTGCAGCATTCAAATCATCCGTATAATCGGCAACTTCACGCATTGTTTCCAAATCCAGAACAACCACGCGGCGGCGGCGTTCTGCATCTGTTGCTTTTGATACGATATAAACTTTTTTATTGCCTATAAACATGTGCTGCGAAGTTTTGCCAAATTCGTTGCCGTTTATTTCCATACTTACGTTTCCTGTAATCTGACCATCTTCGTCAATATGTATCAGCGAACCGTCTTCCGTTGACAGATTGCCTTCGTTCAAAATAAAAACGCCGTTCATATATTTTCCGCGTACTTTGACTGTTATTGAAGCGGAATTTGTACCAAACTCATTGGCTGCCGAAAATGTAACCGAATATTCGCCTGCCAAAGGATTTGCAAAATTCAGAACCGTATCCGTTGATGCCTGCATTACTCCATTTATCGTCCATGTGTAAACAGTATTTGAAGGAATTTCATCAGAAGGATTGACAACGCCAACAAGTGTCAGCGTTTTGTTCTGTATAACTTCAAAATCGCCTGTACGGCTTTTTATTGAAACATTGAAAGACGGTATCGGCGGCGTTGGCGGCAATCCGATACTTTTGTCATCATCGCAACTTATAAAAATAAAAGTTGCCAAAATGCATGAAAGCGCTAAAATTTTTCTTTTTTTCATTTCATTATTTTTAAATTTTTAATTAATACTTTATTTCAATATATGCGCATATATAATTTTTATTTTTGCCGTTTGAATTTTGGTATTATTTCAATAAAAAAACCGAAATTTCGTCCTGCCATCGGATGAGATAAAACCGATTCGTATTCTTCATCGAAAATATTATTAACAAGTATTTTAAGCGACATATTTGCCCATGAAAGACCTACTCGCTTTTCGAGCGAAATATCATTCATAAAATATGCTCCGAGTTTCCCTATTTTCGTGTTTTTTTCATTGTTTGAAGTAGTAAAGCGTTCGCTGTAATAAATCCATTTGTATGTAAAAATCCATGATTTCCATGAAAATCCGGCTTTAATGGCTGCCGAAAATTCAGGAATATAAACAAGCTGTTTTCCTGTTGAACCGTCTGCCCAATTTGCAGGATTATCGTGATTTATCGAACGTGTCCATGCAAAATTTCCATCAACATTAAATTTGCGGATTTTATCAAAATCAATATTGGTTTTCAATTTTATTTCAACTCCATAACTGTTCACCTTTTTTACATTAGACGGAGACCAGAAACCTTTAAAATTTGGAAGCCACACTATCCAGTTTTTTATATTTGAATTGAAAGCCGTTATTTCGCCGTTCAAACTTGCCTTTTTGTTTGACAGCGTAAATTCAATTCCTCCGTCATAAGTATATCCTGTTTCGCAGTCAAGCGAATCGTTTCCGCCCGGCATGAAATACAAATCGTTGAGCGTTGGATAACGATAATTTCGAGCAAGGGATGCTTTTGCCGTTATATTTCCTTTTTTGGAAATTATATAATTGACAAATACCGCAGGAATTATCGGCGTGTTTTTGTCGCCGTAAAATTCTTCACGCAGATTTAATGCAAAGCCAAGTCTTTCAACAGGACGATATTTTGCCGAAGCAAAAGACGAAAGTTCAAAGCGCGATTTTTTATAGCCTATAACAGATTCGCTGTCGGAATTAAGTATTGCATTGTCTTTGCTGTTTACCGAATTTTGATGAGCAGTAATATTTGCCGAAAACATCCATTTTTTGCCAAGATAATATTCAGCATCAAATTTTGCAAAAGCAGTATTGACATGACTTTGCGAATGTATCATTTCTATCAGTCTGCCTGTTCCGTCATCAGCCGAATAGATATAAGACATATCAGTGTATGCGTAACCTGTTTTTGCCATCAGTTTTACAGATGGAAAAGAACCGTCCCATGATAAAACAGTTCTTAGCGTCTGTTCGTTTTGCCGACTGCGGCTGTTGCTTTCATTGCGATAATCAACATTAAGCATCGGCACGCCTCGATTGGATTTCATATACCATGTAGAAAGTCCGAAATGAGAATTTTTATTTGCGGTAAAATAAAATTCCTGCAATGCGTGAAAATCTCTGTAATCGCCGTTTTTATTGCGTTCAACAGGATAATCAAACCCTGTTATATTATCATTTTCATCTTTTACGTATTCTTTTTTGTTATAATTTTTATATTTAAAATCATTGTCAGAATCTGTATAAGCAATACGTGTTGAAGATTGCAGATTTCTGTTTTTATAATTCAATTTAAAAAAACTGTCGTATGTATTAAAACTGGCAATTCCCTGAATATATTTTGCCGTAAAACCTTCGTCTTCACTCGGTTTTGTATTCATTGTAATTGCTCCGCCCAGTCCGCCGCCTGTGATGCTTATCGAACTTGCGCCGTGATATATGCTTGCATCATCAATAAAATATGATGGAATTAACGAAAAATCAACCATTCCGAGCATCGGCGAGTTCAGTTTCATACCATTCCATGTAACTTGCGTGTGAGATGGAGCAGTACCGCGAAACGAAGTTGTTGATAAAGTTGCGCGTCCGTACGATTTAATAAAAATGACGGTATTTTGCAAAAGCACATCTGCCATTGATGTTGATATATTTTCGCGTAATGCAACAGTATCAAGTTTTGTCTGCTGAACTCCTATATCTTTCATAATACGTTGAGCAGTTACGGTTGCAGAATCAATATCCATGCGCCATATTTTATCATCTGCGTTGTTGATTTGCGAAAAAGCCGTACCTGCAAAACACATTAAAACCGATATGATAACCGAAACTTTTTTCATTTTTAATGCCTGTGATTTTACGTATTTTATATATTTTCGTCTTTTATGCTTAAAACTTCGGTTGAAGATTCGCCTGTGCTGTTCTGTCCGTTTTGGTTTAATGCACTCTGTATTTTTATAAAATCAATGTATTGCAAGTTTGCAGGCGAACCATCTGCTTTAACAGCATTGCTTATTTTGAAAAAATTTTTGTTGCTTTCACCGTTTATCATATCGCTGCCGTAGTTGTCGGCATAGCCCCAGTCATAATTTCCCGTACAATACCTGCCGTCTTCGTCAAAATAGCCTTTCGATTCCAGACGCACGCCCGATAATGTATATGAATCTTCGGTAATCCAAAGCGGATAATAATAATCCTGAGTATGATATTCATTAACGTTTATTTGTCCGTTGTTGCCTTTATTGTCTGTCCAGAGTACATTTTCATGCGGATTTTGCGGTTTGTAATATGTTACCGAATAGTCGGAAAACGTTTCGGGTTTGCCGTATTCGCTGCCTTTGAGTTCATACCACACGTCATCAGGAAGACTGTTTTTGTTTACATCCTGCATTACCCATATAACGGCAGGTTCGGAACTGTTATCAAACTGATTTCCTTTAATCGAAAAATCATAACCGTGAAAACTTCCCTTGTTTTCAACGCTGTGGTCGAATCCTGCAATAAGATAACCTCCAAAAGCGCCGAGCGATACATATTGAGAATCCTTTAAACGCTGTTCTGCATACCGTATGGCTGCTTCGGCGGATGTTACGTTTTCAAATCCCGAAACAGACTCGTTTATATATTGTCCCGGAGCGGGTTTGTATTCATAAACCTTATTGCAATAAGGAGAATAGTTAGGTTTTGAGTCAGGTTTTATTGTTTCGTCCTTGCTGCACGAAATGAGTAAAAAAACAACTGTAAATAATACTAAAATTTTTTTCATAATATTTTTCCTTTTTTATATTTTATTTAATTTAATTTGAAACAAAAACCCGAAGGGCAAACGCCAGCATTTATTGTATCAATACAAACCGACTGCGGCGTATATCTGTAAATTTTTCCGTTTTGCACATAATCTATTGCATCGGACAGATATATTTCCGAAGATTTGGGCGATATTGCAAGTCCGTAATACATTGTACCTTGATATGGAATTGCAGGAATATCGGGCAATGTTGTTGCGTTTATGCCGAGTTTCCAAACCGATTGGTTTATAAAATAAAGAGTGTCAAGCGAATTGTTTATACACAATCTGCTTGGTGAATCGTTTAATGCGAAATCGAATCTTTTTTCTATTCTGAAATCGGAAGTATTAATACAAAACAGTGATGGTATTTCGTGTCCGAAAGGATTACCTGAATATCCGCCGTCTGTCAATACCCAAAGTTTGTTGTTTTTGTCTATTACCATGGAATTTGGCTGTATTCCGACAGTTATTGAATCAACGATTTTATCATTTTCGCTGTCAATAACAAGAATTTTATTATCAAACGACCAGCAGTTTGTAAAAACATATTTGCCTGATTGCACCATTCGTTCTGTTGCCTTATGCCCGGCAACATGTATTAAACCTGATATTTTTTTTGTTGTCGGATTTAAAATATAAATTACCGAACCGTACAAATCGGTAACGTATGCCTTGCTGTCATTTACAAAATGAATGTAACGCGGTGAAGTAAAGCCTGTTATAATATCAGTAACTTTGAATGTGTTTATGTTTACTGTAAAAATTACTCCGGAATTATTTACGATAAGATAACCTGTTCCGTTGTGAATAGTCATTGATTGTGCTACATCTCCGAGTTTAATTCCGTTGGCGCGGATAAAAACTTCCGATTCTACATGTTTATCATCAATATCGTAATACGACAGCGAAGCATTTCCGTACATAAAATTACCTTCATTAACAATAAAAAGCCCATCTTTTCCGTAATAGTTAAAATCGGATTCATCTTTTGCACCGTAATCCATGCACGATGTTACAATGACTGACATCACAAGAATTGATATGTAACTTGATATTTTTTTCACGTTTTATTTAATTTAATCAGTTTATATTCGTATAAATTAATTTTTACGTCAACGTGAACTAAAAAAACAGACAGAAATTTAAATCTGACTTAATCACTCATTCACCGTAAGCGTAAAATCTGTTCATCAATGGCAGGTCTTCTGACTTGTTCCTGTTTTTGACGCCTTCCCAATTTATTGAAATCAGTGGCAGAAGAGTGTCAAGACATTTTGCCCGATTTACGGGCGGAACTCACAGCAGCGGGAACTGTTCAGGTTTTGCACCTGATTCCCATTTAATTCTGTAGCCGTCTTGTTTGCAGCTTGTAGAAACCATTATGGCGACAAATGTATTACTTTTTGTTTAATCTGCAAAATTTATTTATAAAATATTTTATGAAAATAATCTGCATTCAAAGTTGATATTGCTTTTGATGTAATTTTGTTATGATTTTTATTTTATTTCGATTTGGATATTTAGGATATTGTAAATTTTTGTGTAATTTTGTGAAATATCTTTACATAACAGGTTTGCGGAACTGTAAAGATGATTAATATATTATTTTAGCAAAAATAACACATAAGAATTATTATACATATTGTCTAATTTTAATTAGTAAAATCATGAAAACAAACATAGATAGACAAATTATTGAAAAAGCCGAAATTTGGCTCAGTGATAAATACGATGACGAAACTCGCCGACAGGTGCAATATCTGATTGATAACGATCCGCATGAACTTGTTGAAAGTTTTTATCGAACGCTGGAATTTGGAACCGGCGGACTGCGAGGAATAATGGGCGCAGGCAGCAACCGCATGAATAAATATACTGTCGGAATGGCTACGCAAGGTTTGGCAAATTATCTCAAAAAGGAAATAAAAAATGAAGAAATCAAAGTTGCTATTGCATACGACTGCCGTAACAACAGCAAATTTTTTGCAAAAATCAGCGCATCGGTTCTCAGTGCAAACGGAATTACGGTTTATCTTTTTGATTCGTTGCGACCGACTCCCGAATTGAGTTTTACCGTCCGTCATTTTTCTTGCCACAGCGGAATTGTGATAACTGCTTCGCACAATCCGAAAGAATATAACGGTTATAAAGTTTATTGGTCGGATGGAGGACAGATTGTGTCGCCTCACGATAAAAATATAATTGCCGAAGTCAATAAAATCCACGATATTGATGAAGTTGATTTTAGTGAAAATCCTGATAAAATCATAATTATAGGCGATGAAATTGACAGTATTTATCTTGATAAATTATGTTCTATTTCGTTATCTCCCGAAATTATACGTAAGCACAGCGATATAAAAATTGTTTATACTCCTTTGCATGGAACAGGTGTAAAACTTGTGCCGAACATATTGCAGCGTCTTGGTTTTACAAATATTATAAATATTCCCGAACAGGATGTAAATGATGGGAATTTTCCTACTGTTTTATCTCCAAATCCGGAAGAATCATCTGCGTTGAAAATGGCGATAGATAAGGCGATTGCCGAAAATGCCGACTTGGTAATGGCTACCGACCCGGATGCAGACAGAGTAGGAATTGCCGTAAAAAATAAAAATAATGAATTTGTTTTGCTCAACGGAAATCAGACAGCGGCAATACTTATATATTATTTGCTGACGAAATGGAAAGAAAAAGGTATGCTTACAGGAAATGAATATATTGTTAAAACCATAGTAACAAGCAATTTATTGAATAAAATTGCAAAAAAATTCAATGTCGAATGTTTTGATGTACTTACAGGATTTAAATATATAGCCGAAAAAATAAAAGAAAACGAAGGAAACAAAAAATTTATTGCAGGAGGCGAAGAAAGTTACGGATTTTTGGCAGGTGAATTTGTGCGCGACAAAGATGCGGTAATGAGTTGCGGATTGATTGCCGAAACTGCTGCATGGGCAAAAGACAAAGGAAAAACGTTTATTGATTTATTGCTTGATATTTATTTGGAATTTG
Source organism: Prevotellaceae bacterium (assembly GCA_031255755.1). GTDB lineage: Bacteria > Bacteroidota > Bacteroidia > Bacteroidales > UBA932 > JAIRKV01. Next base: position 10,230 of record JAIRRX010000057.1, read on the forward strand.
GCTTTTTTAAGGAAAAATTAATATCGCTTACAAAAAAAGGAAAAACAGGTGTTGAAGAAATTCAGACAATGATGTATAATTACAGGATAAATCCGCCTTGCAGTCTTGCTGGCTCTGACATTGCTTTTGTTCATGATTATCAATCGCTGGAAACCACAGATGTCAAAAATAATTTGCGTATAAAAATCAACCAGCCGAAATCTGACGT
>JAIRRX010000104.1 GCA_031255755.1 Prevotellaceae bacterium
TAAAATATTTAGTGCAATAATTCAATAATGAAAAATATTCCGAAAACAATGCTTGCTATTCCGTTTGTTACAAAAAAGGCTGCATTTATTTTTCGCAAATCATTCGGTTTTATTATTAAATGTTGATATACAAGCATGATAGAAAATATTACCGAACCCGATATGTAAAAAATTCCGAATTTACCGTAAAAATAAATTATCACAAGCAAAATTATTACTATAAAATGCAAAAACGAAGACAGTATCATTGCATTTTTACAACCTGATATTACAGGTATTGATTTTAACGACTGACTTTTATCAAAGTCTTCATCCTGTAAGGCATATATTATGTCAAAACCTGCCGTCCACAATAAGACCGCCGCCGAAAGCAATATCGGCGTAACGCTTATATTTTCACAAACTGCAATATATGCGCCTGTCGGCGCTATTGCCAGCGCCGCGCCAAGCACAAAATGACAAATAGCAGTGAAACGTTTTGTGTAACTGTAAAAAAGGATAATAAAAAGCGCAAACGGCGACAAATAAAATGCAAGGTTATTGATAAAAAACGTTGTAATCCAAAATAGTATGCAATTCACAACAACAAAAATTAATGCTGCTTTTGGCGAAATTATCCTTGCAGGTATTTCACGCTGTGCGGTACGCGGATTTTTTTCATCTGTTTTGCGGTCGGCGTAACGATTGAAACTCATTGCTGCATTACGTGCAAAAATCATACACAACAGCATTTTCAACAGCAAAATCCAGTCAAACGACAGTTCGGCATGTTCGTAATATCCTAAAAAAAAGCCGATACACGCAAACGGTAATGCAAAAACCGTATGTTCAAATTTTACGAGCGATATGTAATTTTTAAAAGTCAAAATATGTTTGGGTTTATATCTGATTTAATAATAATCAGGCAAATAATTTTAGCATTTTTTATTTTGATTTCTGCCGATTGCCTTAAATTTAGTTTTGCAAAAGTACAATTTTTTTCGATATTCGGGATGTTGTTTGTCAATTATTCAATACAGCCAAAACATGATTTTAATGAATTAGACCTGTCGTATCCGATTTTATTTCAAATTTGGCGGTGTCTTGCGGAATGGCATTTATAGAATCCTGAATATTTGCCTGCCGTTGACGATACCGTTCGCGCCGCTGGCGCAATCTGTTGGGATGAAATATTGAATTCCACAATTCTTTCCATGTATTAAATCCGCCTTGATATGAAATTCGTCCTCCCTGACGGCTTGTTTCGGTGTCGTCTGTATATTCGTTGGTAGAATGGCTGAATGCCTTGAATTTCAAACTACCCGAAGGATTAAGTTTAATATCCACATCAAAATTTCCTGCAACATCGCTTGTTGATGTACGCGGCGCACTGCCTATATTTCCGCTGACTTCAACTCTGTCTTCAAACATTTTGAACGATGCATGAGCATCAAATTCGGTTTCTGTCGAAGCGCTACCGGTACGAATATCAACTCCAAGGTCAACAGGCACTTTGAGAGTAGCAAGCCACGCGCTTAACTGATTTGACAGAATTTCGGATATATTCGATGTTATGCTTGCATTACTGATAATGTTTCCCATTTGTTCTTCGGGAATAAAATTTCCGAATGCAAGTAAAAACGAAAACTGCTTCCACAGCTTTTCATCTGTATTTAACATCGCCTGCACACGTGCCTTTGTGTCAACATCTATATTTTGAACTTCAATAATCGGTTTTATGGAAAAATTGGAAATATTGTCGGTAAGTTGCACTTTGCATACAACAGGATATTTTGCATTACTGATAGTTGTATCTGCCAAAAGATTACGCAGCGACAAACGTAAAGGTCGCACATAATCGGCGGTAATATCTATTTTTGTTTTATTCATGTCGCCGTTGAAATGTATTTGGCTGCCTCTGTTTATTGCAAATTCTTTCAACAGAAGATTCAGCATTGGAAGCGTCCATTTGAAATTTCCGTTTTCGATAATATAATTTCCATATATTTGGAATTTTTCTTCACTCGGATTTATGCCTATTTGCAGCGTTCCCGAACCTGTTCCTGTGATTGCATCGCCCGAATTTTCATCAAGCAAAATTTGAACTTCCGCATTATTATTCATTGCAAGAGAAAGAGATATGTTCAATTTTGACTTGGCTGTACTTACTTCTTCATGTTTTTCTTTAATTTTGGCAATATATGCTTCCATGTAGTCCAATGCTTTAACCGAATCATTATTTACGAAAGTCAGAAGCGTTTTTTCGGATATTGTTGCAGAATTAAGCGGGATAACAATTCTTGTTGATTTGTCGGGTCTTACGTTTATATTCAAATTCAAATCGTCCAGCTTACCTTTCATTCGCACCATTCCCGACACATACGCTCTGCCGTAAAAGTCATCGTTATCATTTTTTACAGTATTCAATCCCAGCAGTTTATCCGCATTAAGGTTTATGTCGAATACGAAATTTTTCAAATGTTCATGATTTACCGCAGCATTTAAGCGTCCTTTATTTCTCTGTTTGTCGTAAAGTGTTGTGTTGTCCCTTATCTTTATTGCATTTTTACTAAAACTTATCGGTGCAGAAAACATATAATGCGTTTTCAAAAAATCAACAGTAAATCCTGCCTCATTGATAATTGCATCTCCAAGTAAATTTAATTTTCCTCCAACACCTTTCAAGTTCAATATTCCGGTCAAATCGCCTTCTATTTCATTCAATTCGCCGATAACGAGAGGTTCAATGATTTTAAGTTCAAATTTCTTTGCATCAAAAGTTAAATCAAAATAATTTTTATT
>JAIRRX010000155.1 GCA_031255755.1 Prevotellaceae bacterium
CATCAAGGCAATCTGTTTCGCGTTTTTTTCCGTCAGGTGCAACTAATTTCAACCCCTTACAATTTGTAAGGACTTCGCTATTTGCTTTTTTTAATCGATTCTTCAATACATACCAATAATTGCGAGCATCTTCACTTTCGCCCAAAACGGCAACAATATCCACAATAGAGAACCACCATTTATTGTTTTCTTCGTCCCAACTGGCTCGTACTTCTTTGTCTTCATAGAAACGGATTGATATTTTATTCATTGCTTTATAGTTTGTTCAAACAATAGTTATTCATTTATTATTTTTATTTGTTGATTATTACCCATTTCCAGCTGCGGTATTGGCTTCGTTCTTTTTAATTTTTTATTAAATCATTTATCTTGAATTTTAATAATTTTGACAGCATTAAACAAAGATACGGATTTTTTTAATACAGTGTTCTTTGAGAGGAAAATATTTTATAATTAAAATCGTTACATTCTAATGTCTTTATTTTATTGTTTGCCGACAGAAAATTATTTTATTAAAATGTGTGTAGAATATACAACATTAAATCATTAAACTTCTTATGTTGTAACTCTTTTCAGTGATTCGGACAGAATTTTTCGTATGCGGTTCAGTTCCATGATTTTCTTTGTTATCAAGGTTGCTTTTTCGTCATTATTTTCGACTATGCTGCTGTTGAGTTCATCTGTAAATTTGCTGATTGTTTGCGAAAGCAGTTTTATTTTGTAAACGGTTATTGCTCTCGGAACAGTGCGTTTCAATTCGTCTTCTTCGGGAGAAATATTAGAGCCGAAACGCTTCCATATTTCGCTTAATTCGTATTCGTCCGAAATAATGTTAACGGCAAATTCCGAAATATGTCTGTTTATATTGTTTATGAAATGTTTTATTGAAAATTCCACGTTTTGGGTCAAAAGACTTTCGTATTCGCTAAAAATTTGTTTATAACATTCGTTTTGCAGTGAAATATCATCTTTTTTCAATTCGCCGAGTATATATTGGGCGACAGTATCCATACTTCCGTGCATATTTTCAAACAAAGGATGATTTCCGTGTTTCAAAAGAAAATACGTAAGTTCTTTTTCCTGTTCATCGCAGTTGTCGTCTGATACGGAAACAGCGCCAACCTGATGTTTGGGTTCTGTAATCAGCGGTTTTATCTCTTTGTATTCCTTTCCGTAATATTTTTTTGCCCGCGCGTGTTTTATTTCTTCAATCAGAATATTTTCATCGGCGCCAAACATTTTTGCACATTCTTTCAGATAAATCATTCGCGTGATATTGTCGGGAATAACACTTATTGATTGTACAATATCGCCGATTATTTTGGCTTTTTTTGCAGGGTCGTTTCCGCTTTCTGATAATAAAAGACCTGCCTTGAAAACAATAAAATCCTGTTCGTTTTCGTTGAGAAAAGTTTCTACTTCCGTTATCGAATGTTTACGGGCAAACGAATCGGGATCTTCATTATCGGGAAAAAGAATAATTTTTACCGTCAATCCTTCTTCAAGCAAAATATCAATTCCGCGCAGCGAAGCATGAATACCCGCAGAATCGCCGTCATACATTACCACAACTTCGGGTGAAAAACGGCGAATAAGTTTTGCCTGTTCTACGGTTAACGATGTTCCGCACGAGGCGACAACATTATCTATTCCTGCCTGATACAGCGATATTACATCGGTATAACCTTCTACCAGATAGCATTTTTGTTTTTTTACTATTGCAGTTTTGGAAAAAAACAGACCGTAAAGCGTTTTATTTTTTACATATACTTCCGATTCTGGCGAGTTTTTATATTTTGCAACCGTTTTTTCCGTGCTAAGCGTGCGTCCGCCGAAGGCAATTACGCGCCCTGTTACCGAATGTATCGGAAAAATCACACGTCCTGCAAAGAAATCAACAAGTTCGCCTGTTTGTGAACGCTCTGAACATAATCCTGCTTTCAGCAAAAATTCTTTTTTATAACCATCTTCAAGCGCTTTCTTTGTAAACGATGATGTACGCGCGCTGTAACCGAGTTGAAACTGACCGACCGTAGCCTGTGAAAAGCCGCGTTCTTTGAAATAACTTAATCCTATGGCTTTTCCTTCTTCCGTTTCGGTCAGGTTTTTCATAAACTGCTGCTGAGCGTATGCAAGAACGGTTAAAATGCTTTCGCGGTCGTCATTCTGACGCTGTTCTTCGGGAGTAAGTTCGCGCTCGTTGATTTCAATTCCATACTTTTTTGCAACATATTTCAATGCTTCTACGTATGAAATATTTTCGTGCAACTGTACAAAAGTTACGGCGTTTCCCGCTTTGCCGCAGCCGAAACATTTAAAAATACCTTTTGACTGCGAAACCGAAAACGATGGCGTTTTTTCGTCATGAAAAGGGCAGCAGGCTGTATAGTTTGCACCGCGTTTTTTCAGTGAAACAAAATCCTGAATAACATCTACAATGTCAACAGTATCAAATATTCTGTTTAATGTTGTCTGGTCAATCATAGTTTGCAAAGATAAGAAAAAATTATCATGCGGGATTATTATTTTTCATTGAATATTAAAAATCAAAAATAAAAATCGCAATATCTGAAATTATATCAAGACTGTTGAAAAACGGCAAACAAATATTTCATTTTTATTTTCACAATAAAAATATCCGTAAAATAAAAATTATTAAAAATATTTGTATCTTTGCTTTAATAAAACCTTTTTCAAAATGTTTTTTATTTATTTTGATATTTATTACTGTCATTATAAAAGGTTTTAGTTTATTGAAAAACAGATTATTATTAAATTTATGTCTATGTTAGAAAAAATTAAAGAAACGGCAAAATTTATTTGCAGTAAAATAAAAACACAACCCGAAATCGGGATAATTCTCGGAACAGGTTTGGGCGGGTTGGTAAATAAAATCAGCAATCAGGAAATTCTTGAATATTCGGATATTCCGAATTTTCCATTATCAACGGTTGAAGGACACAGCGGACGCCTTATTTTCGGCGAACTTGGCGGTAAAAACGTAGTGGCGATGCAGGGTCGATTTCATTTTTATGAAGGTTATGATATGAAACAGGTAACGTTTCCCGTAAGAGTGATGAAAGAACTTAACATTAAGTATCTGTTTGTGTCAAATGCAAGCGGAGGAACAAACCCTGATTTTGAAATCGGCGATTTAATGGTTTTGAACGACCATATAAACCTTATGCCAAATCCGCTGCTGGGGAAAAATTATAAAGAACTCGGAGTTCGCTTTCCCGATATGAGCGAAGCATACAGTAAAAAACTTATCGCTCTTGCGGATGAAACAGCAGCAACACTCGGCATCAAATTGCAGCACGGAGTTTATGTCGGCACAACAGGTCCCACATTTGAAACGCCTGCGGAATACAAATATTTCAGAATTATAGGCGGCGATGCAGTGGGAATGTCCACCGTTCCAGAAGTTATTGTTGCGCGACATTCCAATATTCCGGTTTTTGCAATTTCGATAATTACAGACCTCGGCGTTGAAGGCAAAATTGTAGAAGTTTCGCATGAAGAAGTTCAAAAAGTAGGCGCGGCAGCCGAAATTAAAATGACCGAACTGATAAAAAAAATGCTCGAAAAACTTTAATTGATTTTGCAGCTTATTATTCGCAATTTATTTTTACCTTTGCAACAAAATAAAAGATATATACAATGAATATACCATCAAATTTAAAGTATTCCAACGACCACGAATGGGTTCGCGTTGAAGACAGTATTGCCGTTGTTGGCATTACGGATTTTGCTCAAAGTCAACTGGGCGATATAGTTTTTGTAGATATACAAACCGAAAATGAAACGCTTGCGGCAGGCGAAGTATTCGGGGCTATTGAAGCCGTGAAAACGGTTTCGGATGCACTTATGCCTGTGTCGGGTGAAATTATTGAAGTTAACGCTACGCTTGAAAGCGCTCCCGAACTTGTAAACAAAGACCCTTACGGCGAAGGTTGGATGATAAAAATTAAAATGTCGAATCCCGAAGAATTAAACGATTTGCTTGATGCCGAAAAGTATCAGGAAATCGCACAATAAGTTTGCGGGTAATCGATAAATGCTAAATTAAACGGAACGATAAGCGGGATTGGTCTCCTGTATGCAGCGTATTATGTATGCTGCAAATTTCATTTGTGCTTTTGCGGATGAGGCTTTACCTTGTCCGTTTTATTTTGGGTTTTGATTGTCTTTATATATTTAAACCCGAAAATCCTCGCTTTTAGTGAGAAATTTCATATTATAACTAAAAAATCACTGTTTTTATTGGCTGTCGCATCGAAAAAAGCGACAAAGCGAAACACAACTATCAGCCTGATAACATGTAAAAGCAAGTTAAAAAATATCCTTACGGGAAAAATATTTTAAACCTGATGTCAAATCGGCAGATATTAAATATTTCAAAACAACTTAAACATTAAACCTGAAATGCATAATATCACCATCCTGAACAACATAATCCTTGCCTTCGATGCTTATTTTTCCCGCTTCGCGGCAAGCCGACTCCGAACCGAGAGCAACATAATCATCATATTTTATAACTTCGGCGCGAATGAATCCGCGTTCAAAATCGGTATGTATTATTCCCGCCGCCTGCGGGGCTTTTGTACCTCGCCTGTACGTCCATGCGCGGCTTTCGTCCTGCCCTGTGGTAAAATATGTTTCGAGATTAAGCAGTTGATATGCCGACCTTATAAGCCGCGACACTCCTGACTCCGTCAAACCTGTTTCAGCCAAAAACATTTTACGGTCTTCGTACGTTTCGAGTTCGGCGATTTCCGATTCTGTTTTTGCGGCAACGGTCAAAATTTGAGCATCTTCATCCTTTATCGCTTCACAAACCATGTCAACGCAGGCATTTCCATTTAATGCGCTTTTTTCATCAACATTACAGACATAAAGTACAGGCTTGTCGGTAAGCAAAAACAGCCCGTCTGCTAACTTCCTGTCTTCTCTGTTGTCAAAATGCACAGTACGCGCGGATTTGCCCTGTTCAAGGGCATTTTTATATCTCACGAGGATGTCATTCATCCTTTTTGCCTGTTTGTCGCCGCCTGTTTGCGCCTGTTTATATATTTTGGCGATACGGCTTTCAACGGTTTCCAAATCTTTAAGTTGCAGTTCGGTATCAATGATTTCCTTATCGCGCACAGGATCTACGGAGCCATATACGTGAGTTACATTTTCGTCATCAAAACAGCGCAGCACATGGATAATTGCGTCCGTTTCGCGGATATTTGCGAGAAATTTGTTACCCAAGCCTTCGCCTTTGCTTGCGCCTTTGACAAGCCCCGCAATATCTGCGATTTCTATTGTTGCGGGAATAGTACGCTCAGGTTTGTCGATTTCGGACAGTTTGACAAGCCGCTCATCGGGAACAGTTATAATGCCTACGTTAGGTTCTATTGTGCAAAAAGGAAAGTTTGCCGCCTGCGCACGCGCACTTGACAAACAATTAAAAAGCGTTGATTTCCCAGCATTAGGAAGACCAACAATACCACATTTCAATGCCATAATTTATTTTGTTTATCTGCAAAGGTATTAAATTTTATTAAGATTTATAAATCAGATGATATAAAAAATAATATTGAAAACAGAAAATGTTAGCGATTTCTTTGTCAGTCATTGCGAACCCACAAGGGTGAAATAACCCGTCATTGCGAGGACTGAGTGTAACGAATGACGAAGCAACCGACGCGCAGCGGAGTTCGGCGCAGCCAATCCATAAAATAATAATACACTACGCCGAAATCTGGATTGCTTCGCTAACGCTCGCAATGACGTGATGTTGTTTTTTCTTTCTTCATTATTATTAATCTTTGTTTTTTTGCTTTTGCCTCGTCAGATATTGTTGTTAACCATTTTACATAAAACATTCGGCAATTAATTATTAAAATATTCTCATATCTTTTCAAATCGTATATACATTTAGAAAAAAACGTATATATCTTTTTGATATGCGCCGATGACTGTTTTGCAAATTGCAAG